>AGAU01000502.1 GCA_000224765.2 SAR324 cluster bacterium JCVI-SC AAA005
GCTGTTTTTGAGAGGATTCCTGTAACAGTAACTGTTCCGCTGTTTTCTGCGATGTTAGCGGCTGAAGTTGAGAGAGTAACTGTAGGCGTACCACTGCTTCGACCATCGTCGCCACTGCCTCCTTGAGCCTCATCGCTATCGGCTCGGGGGAAGTCTACATCATAGACAATAGTGCCTTCCCTTAGATCGCAGCCTGTTTGGCTCAAACCCAAGCTGGCTATCAGCATTAACTGTATAAGAATATTTTTCATTATCTCTTCAGTTATATCGCCCTAGAAAAGTCTTTTTTATTGGCACTTTACTTTTTGTAGAGTTTGGTGATTCTCTGACGAGAGATCTCATACTGCTTGATTTCATCAAGCCTAAGCTGAATCCTGCCAACTCTTTTTCTTGGAATAAGCAGGGGGTGGAACGGAGCATCTTGTAATAAGATCCGAGCAATAAATTGAGTTTATTTTTCATAAAATCAGCACTGTAGAGTCTGAGTCTAAGATAATGAGGGGAGATAATGATCGATTTGCATTCTTCAAGCTCTTTTTAGATAGAAGACCTCAAGTTTTTAAAATCGAGAGAACACGATAGATCAGCTGTTGTTTACTTTTGGTAGATGAGAATTAAGAGTTTGCCGTCTAAAGCAAAAAAACTCTTCAATTACTGGGAATAAATCAGTTCTATTCGTCAATTTATTAAAGTGAGATTCATCGTGCTGATCCTAAGCTCAATCCCTAAAAAAATCTATTTTAATAATCCTGAAATATTTTTATCTAGTGATTGGATCCTGACTTAACAGAGATATAATTGAGGTTAATCAGTTAAATACCAAAATCGACAGTAGATCGATAATTTAATCAATGACTAGACACCATCGTATTTTTTTGAAAAATTACTCTGTAATCTTCAATATTATTTTGTTATGGGGCATTTCTACAAAAATCATCTGACATGTTACCTCGACCATTGATACTTCTAGACAAAACTCGATAACAATAATTTTGACCAGAAACTAAAGAGGTATCTGAATAACCACTGGTCGTTCCATCATAGATGGGAGTGTCACTGGAAATATTCACATAGAAATCACTACTTGTACCTCGATAAACTCTATAGTTACCAGTATGGCCTTTTACATCGTTCCAGTCCAGGTTCAACGTGCCACTACCTCCAGACGTTAAATTTATGTTTTTGGTTGACGGTGCCAAAGATTTTAAGTAAAGATTTTCTACTTCAGAACTATTCATTGTTCTTTTATAAATTTTTAGCTCATCGATATAACCTTTCCACTGAATTGCCCCGGCCCGATTTCTCCCGATTCGTAGCTTTCTCCAATTATGAACTGCACCAGGTCTAGTTCCCTGAGAAACTCCATCAACAAAGTATTCCGCATGATTATCTGTCTTACCGTGTGTCATGACTAGATGGTACCATTCACCCAAAACCATGATAGGACCATCTACACTACCCGAACCGCTGGTTTTACGTACCCTCCATTTCAGCGAACCATCAGTGTCATAGCTCACCTGAGATAATTCATCCCAATCACCGCCTATTTTTTCGCCACTAGCCAAAACTGAAGCATTTCGGATATTATCTTTATCAGCAATTACCCACATTGATGCAGTAAAGTTGTCCTCTATTTCAGTAATGTTATTCAGATTAAAATCTGTATTTTCTAGATAAGTATTTCCATTTAGATAGATAGATTTTCCCATGACGCAGCTACCTGCGTAATTTACTGATCCTGTCTGCACTGATAAATGATAAGGACTACCCGTTTTTGAGATACTCAGTATATCGTTTGTATTCTCTTCAAAAGGATAGTAAGCAACTAAATCAGGATCATTATCAACAATGTATCCAGATGTAATATCACACATCGGTGCTAGTGGCTGACAAGATACTTCATTGCTCAAAGTTTGAACCATTCCACTATTCACTACAGCAACACGATAGGAATAAGTGTAATTATCACTCAATCCACCATGAAAATAAGCGTTGGGTGCATCCGTTATTGCTTTTTCGCTGATGTTGGTTACCGAATTATTTAACTCATCTATTCCTGAAGAGATATCCCAATAAAGTATGTAACTGTCTACAGGGCCTGCTCCATCGATGGTATAAATGTCTGTCCAAGTCAATTTAACCTGACCAATTCCCACTGCACATGCCAATACTGGGACTGTTAATGTGCTGGTATCGTCATCAACTGTGATCACAGTAACACTTTGACTTCCTAGTATATCGTATTTGGCATCTGCGGTGTCACTGGTATTAACTGTGACCGTAACAGTACTGGTAACATTGCCATCATCAATCAATTCGTTAAGAGCTGTTACTGTTAACGACTGTGCTGTATTCCAGTTCCCCGTTGTAAATGTCAGACTGCTTGGAGATATGCTTGCTTCTGATGGATCGTTATGTGTCAGATCAAGAACCACATTGCCTGAGGGCTTCGTATTTAAGACCACCGTTACATTCTGAGAAGTAGTTCCTGACTCATTAACTGAGACACTTGTCGTTGATAAGTTAAAGCCTGCGGTATCATCATCATTAATGACCACTGAGATCTGTTGAGGGGTACCCGCTGCAGCACTTTCCCCTCCACTTACAGAAGAAATCTGAATCATCAGGCTTTCGTTGTCCTCATCAACACTGTCGTTGACTGGCGCAAAATTGACAGAACCACTTGTACTACCTGCTGTTATTGTAATCGCGCCAGGTGCATTGTAGTCTCCAGCTGACGTTGTAACGTTGGTAGTACTTAAGTTAACTGTCGTGTCAGTACCAGCTATCCGATTCTGAGTTGCTGTAATCTGCACAGTTCCACTCTCAGCAACGTTGTTGGCGGCTGCGGACAGTGTCACAATCGGCATTTCCTCATCGTCGATCGTCAACACGTTGATCGTCTTCAGCCCAACTCCATCGTAAACACTATCCAGGGTGTTTGGCTGATCAATCGCCACACTTGTGGTGCTGGTAACATTATCATCGTCATCACTGTCATCCCAACCAGTAATCGTCACTGTCTGGCTAACTGTCCAGTTTCCTGTCGAGAAGGTCAGACTGCCCGGAGATACTCGTGCTTCGCTCAAGTCATCTGAAGTGATATCGAACTCAACGGTATTTGTCGGTTCAGTATTCAGCACCACGGTGAAGGTCACAGAAGTCCCGTTCTCACTAACATCTGCTGTGGTTCTTGAAATGGCGAAGCCAGCTGTGTCGTTGTCTGTCGTGGTAACAGTAACTGTCCGGGCTGCCAAACCAGGAGAGTTGTAATTGCCGTCGGTACTGCCCGGAGTCAGTGTCAACAAGATTGATCGGTTGCCATCATCGACATCATCGTCCTTGCCAGTCAGCGTCACTGTCTGTGAAGTCGACCAATTGCCTGTACTGAAGACCAAACTCGATGGATAAAGTACTTCAGTGCTGTCGTTATCACTCAGCGTCAGCGTCACATTGGCTGTCGGCTCACTGTTCATTGCAACTGTGAAGGTGTCTGTAGTACCGGTCTCAGCAACCGAAGCCGTTGTCTTCGAGAGCGTGAAGCCGGCACTGTCGTCATCTGTAATGATGACAGCTATTTGTTGAGGTGTTCCACTTTCTGCAGCTCCTCCGCCAGAGACCCCAGTGATATCAAGCACCACAGCTTCGTTGCCTTCAGTAATATTGTCGTCGACCGACGTGATTGTAGTGCTCTGCGTACTACTCCCTGCAGCAATCACCAGTGAACTTGAACCAAGACTGTAGTCTGTACCCCCACCAGTTGCTGTGGCTCCTGCTCCAGGAGCCAGGGTCACCGTGATGGCGGAGGAGGAAATAATCGAAGAGGTCACCGTTACAGTGGAGGTTCCCCCATTCTCAGCAATCGGGCTCGTAGGGGTCGGAGCCAAGGTGATCTGCGGTGTTGCATCGTCATCAACCAGTGTGATCGTCTGGCTCTGCGTCCCGTTCTCACTGGCGCTGTCTCCTCCGCTCACACTGGTAATGTCCAGAACAATCGTCTCTGCCGGGTTCTCACTGACACTGTCCTGAAGCAAATTGAGATTAGTCGTCCCACTGGTCGCTCCAGCACTAACACTGATCGTGAAGTTGTCCAGCGTGTAGTCACTGCCGTTGTCCGCTGTGCCTGATGGACTCAGTGTAACCAGCGTATCCACCGTTGCTGCATGGTCCAGCAAGGCGGTGATCGCCGCTGCAGCACTGCCGGAACTCTCATTGACACTACTCGCTGAGACCAGCAGGTCCACCACCGGTGGGTTGTCATCATCAGTGATTATGATCGTCGCTTGCTGTGTCCCACTCTCAGAAGCTCCATTGCCCCCACTGACTGTGTCAATGTCAACCACCACTGTCTCGGCCTCATCATTGAGCAGATCATCCAGGCCAGTCACCGTGATGCTACCGCTGGTGCTGCCACCGGCAATCGTGATTACTGTCCCACTGAGGCTGTAGTCCGTACCATTGTCAGCTATCCCGCTGAAGAGCAAGTTGACCGTTGTACTCTGGGCTGCTGCCACACTCAGTGTGGCTGTCACCATCGAGACTCCTCCGTTCTCAGCAATTGGTGAAGAGGCTGAGAGGCCCACCGTTGGGCTGGCTTCGTTGTCTGTAAGGTTGATCGTATATTGCTGGGTTCCATTCTCACTGACTCCACTGGCGCTACTCACCGTGTTGATCTCCAGCTCGATCGTCTCTGCCCCTTCCACTAGGGTGTCATCAACCAGGTCGATCGTTGTCGTCGCAGTCGTACTACCTGCACTGATCACCAAGGAGTTACTATTGAGCGTGTAGTCGACTCCACTGCCAGTAGCTGTTTGGGAACCAGTAGTTGTCAGTCCTACGGTTGTACTGGTTGGGGAAGCGTTGCTTAGGCTAACCGTTACTACTATTGCACCAGAACCAGCGCCCTCGGAGATTGTACTGTTGTTCGCACTCAGGTTGACCACCGGGAATGACTCATCATCAGTGATCGTAATCGTCTCCTGCTGGTTGCCCCCGGCTTCCACTGCACTCCCCCCACTCACACTGGCAATGTCAATCACGATCGTCTCTGCCGGATCGAAGGCGCCATCATTAAGGCTACTGACCAAGGTGCTGGTGCTGGCGGTGTTGGCCGGAATCGTCAGGCTGGTTGTACCAATGCTGTAGTCACTACCATTGTCTGCGCTGCCGCTCAAGGAGAAGTTGACCGTGATTACCGAGGAGGAGGCTGGGGTTGAGCTCACCTTCACGGTGGAGGTTCCACCATTCTCAGCAATCGGGCTCGTAGGGGTTGGAGCCAGCGTGATCTGCGGTGTTGCCTCGTTGTCCGTGATCGTCACAGCCACCTGTTGAGCTGGAGCAGCCTCTACGGCACTGTCTCCCCCACTCACACTGGCAATGTCCACAACAATCGTCTCATTCGGTACCTCGCTGAACGAGTCCTCCAGGATGCTCAACTGAGCCGTCTCTGTGGTGTTGCCAGCAGCAATCGTAATTGTGCTGCTGTTGATCGTATAGTCGGTCCCAGCTCCTTCAGTCGCTGTCCCCGAGAGTGAGAGGGTCACGCTAGTGCTGCTCTCAGCAACTGCACTCATTGTGGCTGTCAGGGTGACAGCGTTGGCGCCGGCACTTTCAGTTACGCTAGCAACTGAAATACTCAGGCTCACGGTGGGCGCTGGATCATCATCAGTGATCGTAATCGTCTCACGTTGGGTCCCACTCTCAGAGGCTCCGTTGCCTCCACTAACTGTATCAATGTCGACAATCACTGTCTCCGCTTCATCGTTGAAGCTGTCATTGACTCCGGTCACCGTGACACTACCACTGGTGTTGCCAGCAGCAATCGTGATCGAAGAGGCGCTCTGTAAGTAGTCAGTACCATTGTCCGCTGTTCCGCTGAAAAGCAGGTTAATCGTTGTGCTCTGGGCTCCTGCTGCGCTCATTGTAGCTGTCACCGTCGAGACCCCGCCATTTTCAGCAATCGGGGAGGAAGAAGAGATGCTCACTGTCGGTCCTGCCTCATTATCTGTCAGGTTGATCGTCTCGGTCTGCACCCCGTTTTCTGTGATCCCAATCGAGTTGGTCACCGAGCTGATGTCAACAATGATCGTCTCAGTCCCCTCGATCAGTAGGTCCTCACTGATGTCCAGCGTAGTTGAAGCCGTCGTACTGCCGGCAGCAATCAGCAATGAGTTGCTGTTGAGCGTGTAGTCTACCCCACCCCCCGTGGTGGTCCCTGAA
>AGAU01000501.1 GCA_000224765.2 SAR324 cluster bacterium JCVI-SC AAA005
GAGCGGGTCTTTTTGTTTGTACCACCGCCGATTTGAAGAGCAGCTTGCAGGGCGAGGGTAGTATTTGAGGCCGTTTTACCTAGATGAAAGTTATGTCTATATCCTCAAAAAGAAATCAGCAAGGCATGGCTGGTCTATTAGAGTTGAGCTTGTTCACCTTTTTCAGTGGGTAGAACTACTGGTCGGATGGCTCTACGTTGTCTTGAACTAGCAAGAAAACTCTCACCTACTACACAGGCTTAATAAACCTTTAAATTTAACCATGTTTCTAATAGCTCCATAGAGCATCACCTGTTTGGGAATTACCTTTCTGACCCCCAATTACCGACATCTTGTTATTGAATATCAACAATGGATGTGAGGGTATAGCTACGCTATATTCTAATATTGAAACCAGCACGAACAAGCGTGCCCAAATTACTTGCCTGCTTTAAGAGTTCCTGAAATTCAGACTTCATTGATATC
>AGAU01000500.1 GCA_000224765.2 SAR324 cluster bacterium JCVI-SC AAA005
TCTCGCCCCAGATTACTTGAAGAGGGTGTTAGAGCCTTGTTCGGTGTAAGTCTTATCAAAAATTTCATCTATTTACTCAATTGGATAAACAGGTATTGGGGCTGGGTAATTTTTGAATTCCTCGTTGGGCAAGCCTACTCAATTGAGTTATTTTCAAGAGAATACCGACTAAGTGTGCTGTTCTGCTCATTTGAAGATAGCTGAATTTTTCGAAACGACACTGTTACTTTTTATTTAAAGCAATTATTTCTGCAATTCTACAGTCGCTTCTAATATATTTGAAAGAAATTACAGAAAACTTTGACTGTCGGGACAGTTGTGGTGGGAGCCATGTTGGTACTTCTCTTTGCACTGCCGCTTTTCCCGATTTCAAGTTCTGTCCAGACAGTCTGACTTAAATTTCTGCTAAGTAAATCTGCTCTCGCGTTGCTCTTCTTTGATTCCCTAGCAGTTGGGAGTTTTTTCTAATTCAATGGAGCATCTGTGCGTGATCAAATCGAAGGAAGGTATGTCCGTCGTTATTCAGGTGGGTTTGGTGAAAATAGCAGTAGATTTTCTGGCTTTTATCATTTCAGACTAAGTTAGTCATTTTGATTCTGAGTTTGAGGGAGTGCCATCTGATTCACGCAAATCATTGGGTAAAGTCCTAGGTCCATATTTATCATGAACAGAAGGTGCTATCTCAATCAATTTGGCCCATTCTGATGCATCGTTCTTGCTTCAGCAAGACCAGGCTAAAGTTTGAAGTTTAGTGGGGTTTTCTCTGCGATCTGCTTGACCAAGCAGCAACTATCTGAAAGATTATAGAGCCCTCCAGATTCAACTTTAGATAAGTTAAAAAACACGAATCATGCGCTCACTCCGAACTTCAAACGATACTCAGCAAGTTTTCTTTGCCAATGAGGATGCTCAACTAATTCTCGGTTGACCAGTCCGATTGGAACTTGGCCCTGCATCACAGCTAGAACAGCCTGAACATCTGCTGCACCAATGCCGGCAAAACACTGATCGGTCCAGCACAGAGCATGGGGTGTGAGAATAACGTTGTCCAACTGCAGAATAGGATCCTCCAGTGGCGGAGGCTCCACCTCCAAGACATCGAGTCCAGCTCCTGCGATTCTCTGTTTTTGCAAAGACTCTGTCAGGGCAGTTTGATCGACAACAGGACCCCGTGCAGTGTTGATCAGATAGGCTGTGGGTTTCATCAATAATAAACGCTCAGCGTTGACAATGTGCCGTGTGCTTTCTGTAAGTGGGCAGTTAATGGAAAGTATGTCTGATCGCATGAACAGATCTTCGAGAGAGACCAGTTCCACATTTAATTCCTTCGCTTTTGTCTCGGTGAGAAATGGATCGTGGGCAATGAACTTTAGATCGAAGGGAGTCGCTAATCGAAAAAGCTCTGCTCCAATGTTTCCTAATCCCAGTGAACCCAGCGTTTTTCCGACCAAGCCCACTCCCATGTGCTCAGAGCGCAGTGAAAACCCTGCTGCACCTTGGCGTGTCAACTGATCTTTCACTATCAACTTGCCTGTCAACGCTAACATCAAGGTAATGATGGATACCGCTACAGGCCGTTGGACACCTTCCGGAGTGATCGCCAGTCCGATTCCGTTCTCCGTACAGGCATCAACATCGACTGAATCGTAGCCAACCCCGAAGCGAGCCACAAGAGACAGCCTGCCTCCTGGGTCAATACTTTGATGCGAGAACTTCGCAGATAAAAGTATCAGTGCATCGAACTCTTTCATGGACTCAGCTATCATTTGCCCGTTCACTGGAGGGATGAATTCCAGCTTTATGCGCTCATCTTTTTGCAGCGGAGAGAGATCAAACATGGGATAGGAAGGACTACCGTCCGAACGCAGAAAGTCAGCGCTCAAAGCGACCCGAAATTTGTCTTTATTTATTGCAGGCACTACTGATTCTCCCTACACATGATAGTTGATTGTTCCGACCTTTTACACTTTTCGCCAAAAAGATAATGACTTTCATTAAAATCCCTAAAATTAGACTCGAGCAACTTGTTTTCAGGAATATTTAGTTGCTGCGTGACCCAAGATACTGAATTTGTCGTTATAATCAGAGCTTATACATTGTCTCAATTTGACCCGAATGTGCTAAAGAAAATTTGAATACACACCCTGTACTGGCTGGCTTGATCTAGACGTTTCATCTAAGTTGGCCCACGCTGTGATCACACGCAATTCAGAACAATTAGCACCACCAAAAGCTGGGCAACTGACTTGACTAGCTGAGACATGAAGTTTGGTAAGCAAAGATCCATCAGGACGATATGCTGCAACTTTGGATGTTCCCCAAAGTGCTATCCAAACGTTCCCTTGTGAATCAAAAATAGCACCATCAGGTATAACATTGGAGTCAAAGGAGATAAAAACCTTACGTTCGGATATGGGAAGTCCTGTCTGAGGATTCAGTTCTACACGCCAGACTAAATTAAGTGCACTGTCTGCAAAGTAACCGGTAGAACCGTCAGGTGTAAAACAACTTGAGTTGGGTATAGTGACGTAGGAATACAGCAATTGCGTCTTACCAGATCTAAAATGATAGATAGATCCCATACTCGGGTCAGCCTCGTGCCCCATTGTCCCAAATCAAAAAAATCCACTTGGATGAAACCCTACAATCATTGCTACGCGTCAGAAAATTGTCTGACTCGATCTCTGAATAACTCTCCCAGCTTTCGCTAACAAGATCCAATATATGAAGATCATCATCAACTGCGACAAGAAGCTGATTACTATCGATTCGGGCAGCCGCACTTGCCATACCAGGACAGTCAATTACTTTAGTAGATTGATCATCAATTTGTTCACAAAACTTGGAATTCAGGATAGCGAACCAGCTAAAGCTATTACGCCCAGGATGCCAAAAGATGCCCTCACCTAATTCACAAACTGGCGTATTACAAACTTCCATAGATTTCATTTATGGCTCCACAACAATTGAATACAAAAGATTTAGTTAAGAGCCAAATAAAATTATTACGAGTCTCCATCCATTATGATTTGAAAAGGGATTAGTGTTGTTAATTTATTTTGTGAGGTGTTACCCACATTTTTTCAATATTGGATTTCTCCATTGCGAGCGCAACTTTCATCTCCCCTAAGGAATATTCAGCACTGGCATTAGGAGTTTTTCCTAACACAATACAAGAATAAAAGTCGTGAAACTGATGGTAAAAGGAGGAATTGTATCCGTGTCTATCAAACAACTGAAAGCCATCAGGATGTTCTTGATCAAAAATATACACGCCATAGCCTTCAGGACCAACCATAATCTCACCACGTGTGCCTGTAATTCTAAATGGGTAATCTTTTGAAAACACTGTCTTTTCAGTCAAAATACCCTCAAAAATCGCAGTTACAGAATTTTCAAAGGTGAATATTGCTTGAGATAAACTTTCACCTTCCATCAAGGGATGAGGATAAGAAAACTTACAGAAGGTCTCTTTAATTTCACCAAACCAAATTCTTAATGGACGAATCCAATGGGCACCGCCATCAATTGTGATTCCACCACCTGCAGCTGCTAAAGAATATCTCCATGCCTTAGATTCAGTGTCACCTTTCAAAACACTGTAACTATCAAATATATCTTTATCAGATGCCTGTCTAAATGAGGCTTTTGCAGTAACAACCTCACCAATAACTCCATCCAAAAGCAAATCTTTGACTTTTAATATCTCAGGCCAATACTGGCTATTTTCAGCGATCATGAAAATATTGTCAGATCTTCTTGATTGGTCCAGAATTCTGTGTGCGGAATCAAGTGTATGAGCCATCGGTTTTTCAAGAAGAACATTCAATTTTTGGCTAAAAGCTCTGAGAGCAAGATCTTCGTGTAAATAATGTGGTACAGAAATAATGACAGAATCCAAAGCTGTCTCTTGGGTGGCTTCCTCAAGTTGAGTGAAGATTTTGCAGGATAAGTTGTATTTACTTTTGAATTCTTCAGCACTCTCAAGATTGGTATCAATTAATGCAACTATTTCAATAGGGTGCTTTGTATCTGAAACATATTTAATAACAGACTTAGCATGTACGGAAGCTATCCTACCACAACCAATAAAAGCTAGCTTCATAAAAGACTAATAATGAAAAAATTATATTCGATTGAGAAATCGCTGCTTTTGGGCATCAATAATAAGTGCTAGCAGAATGATAAAACCCCGAACGGCATTCACCCAGTAAGGATCTACGCTCATCAAATTTAATGCGTTATTAATAATTGCCAGTAGAAGAACTCCAGCAAGTGCTCCAATCAGAGAACCTTCACCACCTTTGAGACTAACTCCACCAATCACTGCGGCAGCTACAACGTTCAAAGTAAGTTCAGCTCCAAGGTTTGGAACAGAAGTTTCTAACTTACCAAGAAGTATCCATCCTGCAAAGGCAGCAAGGAAACCACTTACTGCATAAACGAAAAGAACAATTCTCTTCTGATCTATACCAACTGTTTGGGCAGTTTTGATATTACTACCAACAAAAAGAACCTGCCTACCAATTGTTGTTTGCCTTACAAAGAAATGAAAAATCAAGAATACGATAATCATTGTGATAATAGGCATTGGAATTCCATAAAGCTGGCCACCACCAAGAAAATTAAATGAATTTGGTGTTCCAGGCATTACAGCACCCTCACTGATAACGTAACCAAATCCTCTCAGAACAAGTTGCATTGCCAGAGTGACGATAAAGAAATTCATACCAACATAGGCTATCAATAGACCATTGATAAATCCAAATAATGTCCCTAAAGTAAGCATAATCGGAACAACTATAACAGGAGCTAATTCGACACCTAGACCACCAGCTTGAGCAAAAGTTGATTCTGCTGCTGGTAGCATAAGCCATGCTGCAATAACTGTTACTATAGAGACATTACCTTCTGCAGAAAGATCTAAATTTTTTGCAAAAAGACACAGAGCTTGGCCTATCACCATAATTCCTAAAACACTTCCACCGATCAAAATATTCTGAATGTTGGTTGGGGAAGAGAAGTTCGGAATTAAAAGTGAGAAGCAAAGAAAGGTAGCAATCAAGACATACCAGATAAAGTATTTAAACAAATGTTGCATAATTGGGTAACTTGAACAGCAGGCTTAAGAATGGGCTTGTTCCATTGATAACATTATTTTTTCAAATGAAAAATTTTCATGCGTAAATTCTTCTACTAATCTATTTTCATTCATTACAATTATACGGTCACAAATATTAATCATTTCTCTTATCTCTGAGGACGCGATTAGAATGCTAATTTGATCCAAAGATAGATTTTCAATAATTCTATAAATATCATTTTTGGCATTCACATCAACGCCTTGTGTTGGCTCTTGTAAAAGCATTAATTTAGGATTAATTACAGATAACCTCCCAAAAATTATCTTTTGCTGATTGCCACCACTAAATAAGTCAATTGTTTTTTCAAAATCAGGTGGGTGAATTTTTAACTTTTCTATTTGATCAATGGCTATATCTCTTTCCTTTGAATTACTAATAAGAGAGAAATTTGAAATTTTATTCATAACAGAAACAGTGATATTTTCTGCAAGAGAACGAAAATTTATTAATCCATTTTCATGCCTGTCATGTGTCAAGTATGCGACACCCTGTTTCATTGATTCTGAAGGCTTTCCGCTTTTAAAAGCTTTTCCTTCAAGTTTGATCTCACCAATTCCTCTTCTATCCATCCCATAGAGACTTTGCATCAACTCATTCAAGCCTGAAGATCCCAGGCCACAAATTCCCAAAATTTCACCTTCATGAATATTAAAGTTGATTTTCTCAAAGTAACCACGCCTAGTTAAATTTTTTACCTCCAAAACTTTTTTCTTGTTATTGATATAATTTTGTCTCTTATACGAACCTATATTTTTCCCAATCATTAAATTGATTAATCTTTCTATATTTAATTCACTTACTTGATGTGTCCCTTTACTTTTTCCATCGACAAGTATTGTTACTTTGTCACAAATTTCAAAAATTTCTTCTAAATGGTGAGAAATAAAGATGAAACTGATTCCCTTTTGTTTCTGCTGATTTATGAATTTAAATATTAAACTTCTTTCTCGTTTATTTAAAACAGCAGTTGGTTCATCTAAAATTATTATTTTTGAATCATAAAGAACTGCCTTAGATATGATCAGCATCGTTCTTTGCTCAACACTTAACTCTTGCACTGAAATTTTACTATCAATATCAAGGCCCATACTACTTAAAGCTTTATTTGCCTTTTTATAAACTTGATTCCAATTTATGATTCCGTACTGATTCTTTGGGAGATTTCCACAGAATAAATTTTCTGCTACTGAGAGTGTATTAAGCATACGGAGCTTTTGTGGTACAAAAGTAATTCCCAGCTCAATCATAGTTTTGGGCTGTGCATTTTCAATCTTTGTGTTCTTGAATACAATTTCTCCTTGATCAGCACCTATGATTCCCATGACAATGTTCATTAATGTTGACTTCCCAGCACCATTTTTACCTACAATGCCATGAATTTCATTCTCATGGAATGTCACTGATACAGATGACAATGCCTGATTACCTGGAAATCTTTTGCTGATGTCGACTAATTTTAAAATTTCTTTCATGTTCTAACTGTATTTCCAGTAGAATTGATCTTCTTGGCCAACTTTTGATCTAGAGAATTTATTTATTGTGAGAATTCTTTGCTGGTACTTATTTCTGATCGCTTCAATGAGTACAGCAAGTAAAAGCAGAAGGCCTCTACTTACTTCAATCCAGAAGGGTGAAACACGCATAATATTGAGTCCTGTATCCAGAATTGCCCAGAGCAACACTCCTCCAAAGGCACCAACAACATTTCCCCTTCCTCCATAAATACTCATACCACCAATAATTGCTGCAGCATGTACAGTAAATATAATTCCATGCCCCATTGTTGGTGTAGCACTGTTTAATCTTCCTGCGATCATTATTCCTGCAATAGCTGCACACAATCCTGCAATCATGTAGACTATAATGACTGTTCGATCGACATTTATTCCATTATTTCTTGCAATCTCTTTATCAGCACCAATTGCATACATATTCCTTCCAAATTGAGTATACTTAGTATGAAAGTATGCGAGTATAAATGCTAATGTAACTATTACTCCTGAAACTGGTATGACTAATTTTCCTCGGAAACCATCAATACTGAATTTCATTATTGAATCATTTCCTAGCCATCTAAAACCATCTGGAAAAAAGCTGACTGTTGTTCCTGGAGAAATTCCATATGTTAATCCTCTTAGCAGGAATAACATTGCAATGGTAACAATAAGATTATTGACTTTTAATTTTGTTATTAGATATCCATTAAATAAACCGATCTTTATTCCAATAATAAGCATAATTAGGATTGCCAATATGTAATGCAATCCAATATCAAGTCCACCGTTCTCTGATGAGATAATCAACAAAGCTGCAACCATCGCTGTAAAAGCTAAGGTAGATTCAACTGATAAATCAAAGTTTCCTGTAATAAATGTGTAGGATTGACTTAAGACAAGAAATCCAAGAGCAGAAATACTGATTAATATATTGCTGATAGTAACCGGATTAAGGAATCTATCTGAGGCGACTGAAAAGAAGATAAATGCTGAAATGACTAGGAACCAGATCAGATTGTTTAAAATTAAGTTGAGAAATCTCATTAGATTTATAGGTTTTCTTTTATTGTTTTCCTCTTTTTTTAGAGCACTGGTCCGCGATATATACGTCCCAGTACTCTACGGAATGCTTACTTTATATTACCCCAGAGGGCAGGATTATATACATTTGCCGATGTGACATTAGACGTTGCTAAATTTAGCATCAAGCCGGTGTCACTTTCGAATATTTTTGCCGGGGACCAAGGTGCGCCCTGCTGGATCACACTGCCTAATTGAATTTGCTCATTGTTCAACTCCTTCTCGATCCAGTTGACTATGATTCCAAAGTCCGGCAATGGTTGGCTTGATGCCTGGTCACTCCATCCGTCCTTAATTGCCTGCAATCCGTCACTGCAGCCGTCTACCGCCACTCTGAAGATGTGATCTTTGTGCCCTCTTTTATAGTTCTTATTCAGTTGGTCTAGTGCCGCCGAGATTGGTCGAGTTCCTACACAATCTGAGTGATAATAGATGCCATCAATTGCATTTGATCCCACGACATCAAGTGTTGCTTGTCCAAAATTCTCTGCTTGCCACTGAGTTGGTTTGCTAATGACTTTTATTTCAGGATGCTTTTTCATCACATCATTGAACCCACCACCTCTCAACTGGGCAACGTTTTGCCCCATATTCCCCTGTAGTTCCAAGACTTACACCGAACAAGGCTCTAACACCCTCTTCAAGTAATCTGGGGCGAGA
>AGAU01000499.1 GCA_000224765.2 SAR324 cluster bacterium JCVI-SC AAA005
GTTCCAGGCCATCAGAAGTACTAAAGCTGCTCTGGGTAGATGTAGATCTTACTCAACGTTTTTATATCAAGCGGGATACCAAGAGCGGTAAATCGCTTACCTTTCCAATGAGTGCTAAATTATATTCTATTTTACAGCAGCAAAGGGAATTGCTGGATAGCAGTCCAGAAGCCATGCGAACAAGCAGCTTCGTCTTCTCAGGACCCGCTGGAGGTCAACGAAAATTACATTCTTACATTCGACACTTCCGCCGTATACGTGATCAAGCAGGGATTCCTGAAGAGTACCGTCCAAACTACTGCCTACGCGATACGGTGGCTTCACGCCTTTTATCGTCTGGGGCAACATTGGATGAAGTTGCGTATCAATTGGGCCACTCCCCCGGTTCTCCAATGACTCGACGCTATGCTCGATTCTT
>AGAU01000498.1 GCA_000224765.2 SAR324 cluster bacterium JCVI-SC AAA005
GTTGAATTTAGTTGACAATGATTTAGTCAATACCTCACTGGGTAATTGGTCGTATGTCCTAAGGGCTTTGGAGTTTAAGGTGAAACTGGCTGGTAAAGAGAAGGGAGAGTTAAACTATGAGGAGTTGCTGAATTCTTTGGAGTTAGCTAGTTGATTGAGTCAGAATCTTAGCTGGGACGAGGATTGCCTAAGCAATTATAATAGCTGTTACAACTTTGGATTTGAGTTTGCTCCTTTTCTTTCTTGGATTTGAGGCAATATAGTGCAATTACTACTTCAAACAGCAAAACCAAACAATGTCAGGTCATCCCTTCGCTTGTTGATACCCTGGTATCGCTCAACATCAGCCACAATATTGCTCACAGCTGTCTTCACATC
>AGAU01000497.1 GCA_000224765.2 SAR324 cluster bacterium JCVI-SC AAA005
TTTTTCCATCCAATATCTTGATAGAAACTGGATAGCCTCACTCAGTCTCTCACTATTTTCCATATCAACTTTTCTATATCGCCTAAATTCTACCATCTTCTCTCTTTCAGTAGTCCACTACGGCATCTTTCAGGCGGATTTAATCATTCAATTGGTGTAGATAAGCTCGATCTATTCACGCTGGTCCCACACATGTTGGCAATTGCCCTAAAGCCCAGTCCACTGGAAAGACATGTGAGCATTCAGGCCACCCAGTGTATATTGATGTGAATGACGATCAGAGTTGGCGGGCGGCTGAATTGATATGAGGGTAAATCGTGTTTACACGATTGTGGAAGCAGATTCAGATAGTGAAACCAAATAGGGTTAAATCATCTCTTCGCTTGTGTCCGGCTTGGTATTGATTGATGTCAGCGACAATATTGTTGACGGCTGACTGCACATCAACCGCTTCTTTGATGCGAGCAATGACTCGTCTCTTCCCATACATCAGTTTTTTCTCTCCTCCCACTTGATCTGTAATTCCATCAGAAAATATGAAAAAAGATGAATGCTGACTTGTATCAAATTCAGTAACCTTAAATTCAATTGGGTGCTCTTTCATTTCATAACCTAAACTTTTCTTATCACCCTTAATTTCAATTACCTCTTCATCAATTTTTTGATAGAGATTGGTCTTAGCACCTGCAAAGCGCAAAAGCTTACGTTTCTGAGAAAAACAAATAACACCACAATCTAAGCCAAAACTAGTGTCACCTCCCTCTTTGTACCTTAAAGTTTCTTCGAGCAATTCATCCAAATGACTCAATACTTGATCAGGCTTACTCAAGTCTTTCAAGTGCGAGACTCGGCCTAAAAGAGTACTTGAAATTAATGTCATAAAAGCACCTGGGATTCCATGACCAGTACAGTCAGCAACGATTAGAATTGACCAATCATCTTTTTGACCCATCCAATAAAAATCACCACCTACGATGTCTCTAGGTTCCCAAACGTATTCAAATTCCTTGAATCCGCAAGCCTTAGCATCAATCTCTGGAAGTATAGCATTTTGGATCGCCTTAGCAGAATTAATACTTTCAGTTATCGTTTGATTAGCCTTTGTGAGTTCATGGGTTCGGTGCTGTACCCTTTTTTCTAATGATTCATTCAATTCAATTTGTTTATCAAAAAATACTTGCTTTGTATCATTTGAACGTTGAGCAAGAGCCAATCCAATTGTTGCTGGAATGAAGAGAAGCGCAAAACTTGGAATTGATACTATAAATCTTTCAACAACATAGTTTTCATTAAAAATATCAGGAACTAAAAATCGAGGCAGTTGTGATAATGTACCGACAACTGGTATCAAGAAAGAAATAATTAGATAGCCAGAAGATTTGTCTCCGTTCCTCCACATTATTCCAGAAATTATAACTGAAGTGAAACTTGCTAAAATAACTGGAATCGATGCGATAAAAAGGGGAATAGTACCTACACCATATTTGGGAAAGGGGTATTCAATCAAATTTTTATATCTCTCTCCTTCTGGGTATTGGAAAGAGTCAAAAAAGTAAACCATTATCAAGATTAGATAAACTCTTATTGTCCAAATAAATATTTGATCTAATTTTGGATAATTATGGTTCAAGAGTAACAAGTTTCTAAAAAACTGAATCACTACAGCAGAAACTAGTGCTAAACCCATAGGTCCATACATATAATTGAACCTGTAGCCAAAGTATGAACTAGATGAAAATGCAAAGCCTTGAAATGAAAAAACGAACAGAAGAATGGAGATCCAAAGATAATTTTTATCTCTTGAAACTAAATAAAACATTAAGAAATATATCGCAAAAAATAAAAATACAGGAATGGTAATTAAATATCTTGAAGTTCTAAAATTTTCAGCAAATTCAATTTCTTCCCAAGTACCAATACTAATTTTATCGATACCACCTTTTCTTGAGTTTAATCTATCCAGTGGTTGGCTGCGAAAATAACTATATATTTCAGTAATTTCTCCAATCGGCATTCGAATTTTATAATCAAACCAGATACGATTTTCATCTTTATATTTGTAGTCTTCTTGTTCCGAATCTAAAAAATTAAATTTCTTTACGCCAAGTTTATTTTCAAAGATCAATTTTTTTTCAAAATTGAAATTATGGTGAATACCCATAACCTCATTTTTTGTATGGTTATATACGGCTAATTTTATCCAGTAACCATCATAAAATGATTGAGTCGTTTTCATATTATTTGTCCAATTTTCAGATTTTAATTCTGTAAATGGGATTGTATGACTGACGCCTTCTAAGTATTGGAAATAACTGTCTGGTATTGTTTGTAGATTCTCATTTTTTAGCTGGTATACTAGCTCATCTTTCTTCTCTTGGGAAAAAGATAATTTAGTATCAAATAATAAGAATAAAATGATAAACAATATCGCTGGTAATTTTTTTAAGTATATTTTCGCCATCCGAATTTTTATAACCACTTGAGAATAGTTGTTTTGGTGCTATCGTATTAATTTTTAACTTAAATTGTTCATCAATATAAGTTGATTTATCTACAATCTTTGCGGATACACAAGCTAGAAGGTAGCTACAATCATAGGCATAAAAGATACTGTCTCATTCAATGGGAGCAGGACACCGTTTCTGCTAAAAAAATCTGTTTTACATCTCCCTTTGCCTGTGCATGTCGCCACTCATAATATCCGTCGCAGTCTCTGCGCTTTAAATCCTTTGCTTTCTTTTTCCTGTCAATAAATGCCACCCAATACTTCAGATGTGATTTCAGTGTGTTGTACCTACTTGCTGCAATCAGTCTCATTTCAAAATCATGCTTCCTCGCAGCTGAGTATTTCTCTGTTGTCTCAGCACTAGCAATACTGTAATAACTCATGGCTTGCTTCATGTCCGCAAAAAATTTCAAGTAAAGTTCCTACCTAATTCAACTACTTCTGTCCTTTTCCTTGTCTGCTAACTCTTCCTTGCATATTTCTTATCCTTTTCCAACCAAAGCCTAAATTGCCAATAGTCCCTGCGTTTATACATGCAACCATCAGCAAATGCTGTCGTATCTTCTTTGTATTCTGTTTTCCTTCCACCCATATCTGCTCCACGTTTTTTTGAAACTATTGGAATTTTGGCGTAGCTGTGCGTTGAACATCCTCAAAAAGGCCTAATACATTCAGCTTAAAATTTTTGAGTGTGTAAAGCTTGTAAAGATGAAGAAAAAATAAAAATCAGTAGTTTATGCTAGATTTATTGCGTTCTTAATGCAAAGGCTATTGGTCATGAGCCAGATTTTCCTAGATAATTGGCAGTTGTTTATTTTTTCCAAAAATGTAGAGCAGAAGTGCAGCCCGAATATAGACTCCGTTACGTAGCTGAGACCAGTACATTGCTCGTGGATTAGCATCGATTCCACTGGATATTTCCTGACGCCGAGGCAGTGGGTGGAGAATGATGGCGTGTTCTGGAAGTAGATTTACATTTTCTTCGGTCAGGCTGAAGTTTGCCAAGTTGATCTTGCCTGACTCTCCGGAGAGGTCGTACTCGTCCTGTACACGGGTCATATAAATGCAATCCACCTCAGACAATACCTCGTTTAATTGATCTGCGAAGTGTAGACGAACACCCCGCCCTCTTAGGTGTAGTTGAAGGTCTGGAGAAATTTGAAAGCCCTTGGGCGCGATGGCATAGAAATCGAGATCTTCATAATTGGCGAGCAAATACATTGCTGAGCGTACTGCTCGACCACGTTGAAGATCTCCCACGAAAGCGTACTTCTTCCCAGAAATTCCTCCTATTTGCTGGAAGGAACGGTGCATCGTATAGAGATCCAGTAGCGCTTGGGTGGGATGCTGGTCTTTGCCACTGCCACCGTTGAGGATTGGAACACTGAAGCCAGTCCGATCTTGGCGATATGCGATGTATTCACAAAAACCGGGTTTTGGATCACGCATGATTACAAGATCGAAATAGCTGCTAAAGACCCGGACTGCATCTTCTTGACTCTCTCCCTTGTATTCAGAAGATAGTGCAGGATTCTGCACTTCTCCAGTAGTGATACCAACCAGTTGGCAAGCAGTCAAGAAGGAGAGGAAGGTTCGGGTAGAAGGTTGGGTGAAGTAAAGCATTGCCCGCTTGTGGCGTAGCAGACGAGAGAGGAACTCAAGACCTTCGTAATCATGTGACATTGCCTTGAGTGTGTTGGCGACACTGAAGATTTCCTCCATCAGCGAACGAGGGAACTGTTGCGACATCATCACATGATATAGTCTATCTTCCCGCTGATAGTAAGGTAGTCTCTCTGCTACGGGCTGCCGAAGGTATTCATCGATCGTGAGCAAGCTCACAGTGTGGCCATCACTTTGCGGCAGGCTACTGCTGTTTTTTCCAGGTCTTCTTCAGTATGGGCCATCGAGATAAAGCCACTTTCGAAGGCAGAAGGCGCCAAGTAAATACCGGCTTTTAGCATACCCATGAAGAATTTACGGAAGCGATCTTGATTTGATTCGGCAGCATCCTGATAATTACGAACCGGTCTCTCAGCAAAGAAAAAACCAAACATCCCACCCATGACATTGGTCTGAAGTGGAATTCCGTTTTGTCCAGCACTCTGAAGCATTTCATCGATGAGCCAGTTGGATTTTCGGCTCAATTCCGCATAAGTGTCGGGTGCCTGCAAAATTT
>AGAU01000496.1 GCA_000224765.2 SAR324 cluster bacterium JCVI-SC AAA005
TTCTAGCACGTTCAAGTCACTTTTTAGGTTTACATCCTGAGGCAAGTAGGCAACGGTACCTTTCACGGCAACATCCCCAGACGCTGGATTATCAAGACCAGCTAGAACTCGCAGCAAAGAACTCTTGCCAACCCCGTTAGGTCCGACCACCCCTAAACTAGAACCTTTTGGAAGTTCACAGTTCAAATTCTCTAACAGACGTTTCTTGCCCCTTTGTACGGCTAAATTTGAGACAGTTAGCATCGGCAGAATCATGACTTAGGACCCTAGCCTACGTCGCAACAGATACGCAAAAAATGGAGCGCCGATCAGCGCTGTGATTACTCCCAGAGGAACCTCCATCGAGCTGAGGCCTCTGCAGAGGTAATCAATCACTAGCATGTAGTAGGCTCCAATACAGGCAGAAGTGATTAAGAGAAAAAAGTGATTTGGTTTTGAAAAATACCGTGCAATGTGTGGTACTACGAGCCCAACCCAACCAACGACTCCTGCAACAGAAACGACTCCTGCACAAATGATTGTAACTAGACCTAGGATAGACCAACGATTGAGTTCTACTTTCAACCCGAGAGATTTAGCGTGATCATCACCGAGATGCAGCACATCAATGCGGTATCCCAAGATTATCAAAGCAAGAAGCGCTACCAGTATCAATGGACCAACGACTTGAATCTTTGAATAACTTGCAGTTGCAAACGAACCCATTAGCCAATAGGTAATCGCAGGTAGCTTGTCGTCTGGGTCTGAAACAAATTTCACCATAGAAACTAATGCCAGAAAGAAGCTACTCGATACAATTCCAGCGAGAACGAGGGTTAGACGACTGGTATAACCTTGGACTCTAGCTACCACAAAAACTAAAATCATTGAGATCAAGCCGAAGAGGAAAGCTAAAGAGAGAGTGAGAAAGCTATTTTCAGAAATTAGAATTCCCAAAGCTCCCCCAAAAGCAGCACCAGAGTATACCCCGATGATCTGAGGACCGATCAGCGGATTGGCGAAAACTCCTTGCAGGGCACAGCCACAGGCAGCTAAACCAGCCCCACAAATCATCGCTGTGAGTGCTCTTGGAACCCTGATCAGTAGGATTACTCGCTCAACGATTGAATCTAATTCAAATGTTGGATGAAAGAGATTGACAAGAATTTTGCCTAGATCAGCAACAGAAGAATTGAGTTGGCCTGAGGTAACGTAGAGGACTGGAATGGTCAGAGCAATGATAAGCCATCCCAGTTTTTTGAGCATCAACTTCGACTACTTGAACAGGTCTGAATAGCCTTTGGACCCAGCGTTCATTTTCATTTTCAGGATCTCATTTAGATCCTGATCAGATGGATTTGTCTCATAAAGCATTTTGTAAGATCGTTTGATTTCATCGCGTAGCGAATATTTATGTTGATCGGAGTCAGTTAGCATTCCGAGCCACATCCAGGTTAGAGGAGATTCCTGATTCGGAGGATCCCAGCGGTAACCTCCAAGTGGCATAGAATAAACGGTCTTATTGATTGCTGCATCAGTTACTGAAAAGACAGGGTGTTCTATGTAGTTCTTGGGAGATAATTTGGGTTCAAATCCGTTCATCAGAACTATGTCTGGGTTCCATACTACGACCTGTTCTGGAGTCACATTATAAAACCCTTTGTTTCCAGCAGCAGGATTGACTCCCCCCACAAGGTTGATGTAGAAATCGTTGTAGGTGCCTTTCCCAGCAACCTGAAGGTTGTTTCTAAACAATCGAAAATAAAGAATATTTTTTTTCTTTTCAATTTTGGAGGAATTAGCCTTTACTGCTCGCATGGTTTCTTCGCGCCAGTTCACCATTTTCAGTGCCTTGTCTTCCTTCCCCAGCACAGTTGACATGATTCTGATCCACTCACGAGTATCTTGTTCATTTCGAATCTTGATAGCTGCCACGTTTAAACCTGCGTTGGTCAGAGGATCAAAAATTTCGTCACCATAATTTCCCCACTGAAAAACCAGATCTGGTTTGAGTGATAAAACCCGTTCTACATTGGGCATAAAGTTGAAGCCACCTCCAACAAAATCACTTGGTAACTGAAGAACCTCTGGGAACAACCGACCCATAAATCTACCTTTCATTGCTGTCTTTGTGAGTTGATGGACTCCCACTAATTTATCCGCGTAGCCATCGATTGCCATAAACATAGAAGGAGCTGGGATAGGTATGCTAACTACCCTCTTGACTGGATTATCAAACTGTATAGTTCGGTTTTTTTGGTCTACTACTTCGAGAGCATTGGCTAAGGTAACCCAAAGTATAAAAATTGTGATAATCGAAATTCTCATAGCTTTCTCACATTGCAAATTTCTGTGGGAGGTGCCGGCAAGACACGTTGGCACATTTCCCATTGTAAAACTCTGACCGCTTCCAGTGATAGTTCTCCCTCATTCCTTAGGCGGACGGCATCTAAGAATTCATCTCGAACAACACCTGGCCTGATTCCCAGGTGGTATTTACCATTTGGATAGATCACCTCAAAGGCGTATACTCCAGAAGACGCTTTCGAACACTCAACAACTACTCGTGTTTCTAAATCGAAGGTAAAACCTGTTTCATTGTCTGGTTGAAACACATAATTGAAGGCATCCCGCATTCCTTTCCCGCCAAAAGCCCCCCTCGTTTTGACTCCGGTTTTCGGAATAGATCCTAGGCCTTGTTCCAAAAGGCTTTGTACCAATTTGAAGCCGAGTGAAAGACCACACAAGGCGGATCCAGAGTGATATTTCAGGAAATCACCGAAATGGTATGGATATCCCCAAGTGATTTCATGATTTTCATTCAGTGGAAATTGATCGGCCCATTCAAGTAGGCCGATCAGTGTTGGTGGTTTTTGAGTCAGTCTCATCCCCTCGCTAAGACCCAATCAGAAATGTGACCAATGGCCTGCATGGAGGGTGCTACTGGATTGAAGTCAATCGGTGCGATTGCTTTTCTCTCAGATTCAATCAGATTTTCATCGTAAGGAATCGTTGTGATTATTGGTATAGAGTGCTGCTGGCAAAATGTCTCGATAGCTTCTCGATCAGCTTCCGTTCGCACTTTGTTAGAGACTGCGTACAGATGAGGAATTTTTAGTTCTGTTGCCAGTTTGAATGTTCTCATTCCAGCTTCTAGAGAACGGTAATATGGTTCTACTACGATCAGCATCATATCTACATTTTTCGCTGTTCCTCGCTTGAGATGCTCTAGACCAGCTTCCATGTCTGTGACTGTATGTTTTCCGTAGCCAGTCAACTCTACGATGAGGCCGCGCACCGCGCGGTGAGAGGCACACATTCAACCACTGCCAGCAGTGCCATCTGCAGGGTGCCCCATTACAATGAGGTCGATGCCATCTGGGGCTTTTGCACCGTATTGCTGGAAAAGTTCTGACTGAGAAAGAGCCATTTTTAGTACACGCTCACCCGATTCATCTTCTTCCAATTTCATGACTGTATGAGGGATGAAATTGATCTTTCCAGTTGCTTCTCTGGTGATTCCTAATGTCAGTGCTAGATTAGGGTTTGGGTCACCATCAATAGCCAAAATTTTTTCCTGACGGCTAGCTAGCATTCTTGCTAATGTGCCAGCAAGTGTGGTTTTTCCGGAACCACCCTTGCCAACCGTTGCTATTCTCATGTTGCTCCTGATTTGTGATGCTGAAAATAATTTCCAATTAATTTTTGGAGTAGTTGAACTGCCTCAGGAATCGCTTTTGAGACAACTTCAGAAAGTTCCAAGTTGCAGGGCTCAAGACTGCTCGGTTCACAAGCTAAAACTCTTAAATACTTGGGTAGTTTCCCAATATTTTTCAGAAACTGAAGAACTCTAGTGGGAGTCGCATAGTGGGTGTCAGCAAAGTAGTCACGTTGTTGCTGAGGGCTCATTTCTAATTTTTCAACTGCAGGTTCCAGTACTCGCAGTGTGCCAGGAGGAAGTTTCTCTTCAAAAGCATCAATCAAGACCAATCCTTCGTATCCTAAAAGCATTTCTTGAATAATGTTGATGCCTCCAATCCCAGTTTCCATCAACCTTAAACCTGGTTGTGGAGAATGTTTTTGCTGATAGTCCTGAATGACAAGAGGGCCGAAGGCATCGTCAGAATTCAGCATGTTGCCTACACCTGCAACGAGCAGTTGATACGGATGAGCCAAAATGATCTTTTAGAAACTAGGAAGTTCAGGGATAAAAGGCATGTCGAGTCCGATCAAGATTCGTTGGGATTCTTTCTTGACCGGATAGCACCCAAGGTAGGCGTCACTACCTAATCGCGCTCCGTTGCGGATATCATATAGACATCCTTGGTGGTGGGGGCAAACCAAGGTGTGGCCATCGACCTGAGCACCAAACATCAATTCATGGTTAACCATACATTCTGCTGAAAATGCATATGTCTTCCCCTCAACCAAGCACAGGAAAATGAAAGCGTCTTCAATCTGATCCGAATAGAGTAGGCCCGCAGCCAGATTATCCGTACTATGGCGGCTAGGAATCCATCTGGCAACCTTGCGAGTATTGAGTGAGACTCTTTGAGAGTCGCCACCGCTGCAACTTGATGCTGTGGGGAGCAGATCATACAGATCCATCAGTGTCCGAATTGGTGGATCCGTGATAATTTGTTCCATGACCCCATCTTTAAACAGACGCACCAAACGAGTTAACGATTCACGGTGGATCTGATCGAGAACGTTGAGCAGTTCAAAAACTTTGCGCCGTTCCTGAGCATCTTCAATCTGCTCCAAAGATGAAACCAGATAGTCAGCTCTTGCTAACAACTGATCCCACTCCTCATTGGTCATGAATCCACGCAGGGCTTGCGGCTCAAACTCCTGCGTCTTGTTTTCAGTGGTGTTTGCAGCGGCTATGGTCATCTCCATCGCAACATCCGTCTACGCATTCGTAGTGTCCGGGTTGATGCATTTCGTTGAAAGATTCAATGAATAGTTGTCCACCTTCCTTGGTGCCAGCCTCTAAAAATTGGTAACTACCACTGGCTGTCTGTTCCATGCGTCCTGTCCCACAAAGTTCCTGTAAAACCATCTCCACTCTTTCAGTGGGTTGAGTTAGAAAAGGAGCTAGTGCCTGTGCTGTAAATTTATTACCAAATCCTTCTCCTTGATACCAAAAGCAAATTTCCAGAATTTCTTCTTTGTAGATCAATTCATCAAGGGTATTATTCATTCAGTTTACGTAGTTAAGATATTGCTTGAATTCATATTTGGTGAACAATTCCGAATCTACGAGATCATTGACTGACTTGTCTAGAATCTTTTCCATTCCAGTAGCCCCATGCTGTGCTGCACAACAAGCTAAGTCAGCAATTCGCTTGCGGGCCATATCTGGGTCAAAACCGAGGATTTCTCGTAGATTTGCCTCTGATTCCAAACCTATGTTTTCAGCCATCACGATTTCTCCAAAAGTATCTACTGGTAGATCAATTTCCACAGTAAAAACTTCACTTGACCATACTTTGAAGTAGTCTCCAATTACCAATGTGTTGTCTAGAGAAACAACTCCGGTGACTCCCTCGTAAACTCTCTCTTGCAACTTCAAAGTCGACATCTCTCCACCAAGCCATCTGTACGCAACGACATTACCAGGTCTCAGGCAGCCTGCAGAACTCCCAATGAGAACAGTACGATCGTAGCTGGTCTGTTGATCTTGCAGTCGTTGAGTGACGTGAATAGGACTCCAAGTCATGTTTTCGATATCAACGATCATGGTTCCCCAATCTCTGTTCTGCAAATCCTGCATTAACAACGGTCCAAGAGGATAGCTGTCCAAAATTGGAGAGTGCCCAACAATGCCGATCAGCACTCGCATCAAATCAGTTTACCCCACAAGCACAGGTGGTTACTTCTCGAGTGAATACGTGATCCGTGCCTTCAACCATAGTGTGCGTAGTACAGGGCATACATGGATCGAAACTACGTAGTGCTCTTAAAATATCAATGCCTTTGAAATCCTTTGATGTCTTAAAATTAAAGAAGTGTGATTTCAGATTGTGGATTTCCAACCCTTTTTTCTGCGTCTGCCCA
>AGAU01000495.1 GCA_000224765.2 SAR324 cluster bacterium JCVI-SC AAA005
AGCTTGCTGCTATTTCTGCGTCCCTGGACCCCGTTAACCAGAGAAACTGATCAATTTGGTGGGAAGCAATGTCGATCAGAATACCTCCATACTGAGTCTTCTGATAGAACCAGGGTCTACGCCGATGCGGATTATGACGATGCGGTCCTAGTCCTACGGTCTGGATAGCCTTTCCGATCGCGCCTTGCTCAATCAATTCCTTAGCTTTTAGCACTGCAGGGACCTGAAAGTGCTCGGAGAAGCTAATACTGTAACGGGCTCCGGTCTCTTCACGAACCTGGATCACTTTTCGCAGCTGCTGCTGGCTGATGATGCCAGGCTTGTCAACCATCACGTCCTTGCCGTGTCGCATAGCCTGGATGCAAATCTCTGCACGTTCCCCAGGAATACCTGCACAAACAATCAAGGAGACATCTTCTCGCTGATAAAGAATTTCAGGGGACTCAAAACGAGGTACTTTAGGAAACCGTCGAATAAAGCCTCCCAATGGCTCTGCATCATCCCGGGTAAAGTACCCAACGCATTCTGCACCTGCGGCTAGCAAGCCCTCAGTCATTTCGTAAATGTGGCGATGGTCCAAGCCCACACAGGCAAACTGAATCATAGAGTAAACCTTTCAATAAGATTTGTTCATGGCAGCGGCATCCACAGCAACAGTGACTGCATCTTTCTGATAACTGCTGTGGGCGATTCTCTGTTCCAGATGTCGCCAGAATCGATCACCGTCCACAGGCATCGAGATACTCTTATTTTCAAAGGTCGAAAGGAGCATCGCATTGGCCAACTCTACACTGTGAATTCCCTCAATTGCAGGAGCTAGTAGGGGAGTTTGGTCTAGTATGTTGTCAACGAAATTCTGTAGAATCTGGCGATGTTGACCACCTTTCCCGTCGATCGGAATCTCCACTTCCTCGACTGCAGGCTTACCAAAGGACTGATCTGTGTTGCGGCAAAATTCTGAGATCGGAACGCTGTTTTTGAGCATGCGCAATCCGCTGTCATCGGCAATGACGGTTCCGTTTTCTGCGACAATTTCCAAGCGGTTAGTGCCAGGGGTTTCGCCAGTGGTCGTGATAAAGCTACAAGTGGCTCCATTTTCGTAGGTCAGCAGGGCCGTCACATCATCTTCGACTTCGATGTCATGCCACTGACCAAATCGACACTGCGCCCAAACTTGGGTTGGAGTACCAAATAGCCACCAGAGCAGATCCAATTGGTGTGGGCACTGGTTCAACAAAACGCCTCCCCCTTCTCCTCGCCAGGTTGCTCGCCAGCCACCGCTACGGTAGTAGATATCAGGTCGGAACCAGTTAGTAATTATCCAGCTCATTCGGCGTAGATTACCCAAATCTCCATTGCCAATCATCTCACGAATACGCTGATATCGTGGGTCCGTCCTTTGATTAAACATGGCACAAAAAACTTGCTCTTTCCGTGGCCTCCTTAAATGGGCATTAATCAACTCCTGGCAGGCGTTTTTGTGTACGGCAATCGGCTTCTCTACTAGCAAATGCAAGCCGTTTTTTAGCGCTGCCTCACCAATGGTGGAGTGATCGTAATGAGGAGTCGCAATTACCAAAGCTTCAATCAATCCTGATTTGATCATCTCCAGGCTATCAGAGAAGCAAGGAATCTCTGGCGAAACTTTACTAAGTCGACCCGAATCCAAATCGCAAACCGCAGCGACTTCGACTCTTTTCACAAATTGCTGAGTGATGGACTGATAATGTTGAGTCCCCATATTGCCGAGACCGACTATCCCGAGTCTGAGTGAATTCATAAGATTCTGTAAAAAAAATTAAGGAGAAGTTTTGGGAATTAGGACGGATGTGTGTGATGAATTCTTCAAGTCGTAAACAGCTGTGGGTAAGTGAAAGTGGGCTCAGCGATGTTCTTTGTATGCCCGTTCATATAGCAAACACTGAGGGCTCTGCGTGGTGAAGAGGTTCGATTCTTGTCCGACGCATGCAGCAAATGATTATGCAACACCACCAAATCTCCTGGTTTCACAAGAATTGGGATCATATCCTCCGCTGGTGCGTGTTCAATAGCCTGGGCCTCTGTCAAAAATCCGGAGGAATGTTCTGGATTGATTAGGCCCTTGCGATGGGATTTGCGAATGATTTGAACACAGCCGTTTTCTAGAGTTGACTCATTCAACGGAATCCAAACTGTCAGCAGTGGATCTTGATCCAGAAAATTCCAGCGGTCCTGGTGCCAGGGTAGCCAAGTCCCTTTACCAGCCGCTTTGTTCATGAACATCGTCCGGAAGGAAGAAATTGGTAGGTTTGGTCCGTAAACCCGCTCACAGAGTTGAACAAAAAAAGAGGATGTAATGAAATTAAGGAAGCGTTGATCGGCTTCCAAGTCTTGGATCTTGCGGTAATCCAGAGTGGCTCCCTGAAAGCCCTTACCTCCCCAACCTAGATCTTCGTATTTCCCTGAATCGGTATCGAGTTGCATCCAAATTTGATCATAGTCTACATCCGCAGTACCCAACATGATTTGATCGATGCGATCCTGAAGGCCTGCGATTTCGACTCTATCAAAGAACTGCGGCAGAATGAAATATCCTTCTATATGAAAGAGTTGAATACAGTGGTCTAATTCGCTTGAGCTAAGTATCATCTGAAGGCATTTCAAAAAAGTTATTGAAAAGTTCCAGCTTGGGAAAGAGCTTACCAGGTCAGCGCCTGACCAATCAACCCTACTGTAATGCTGAAAGAAACGAAAGCACCTGCTGGTGCGAGTACTCGGTTTCAAAGTGTCCGGTTTCAGTAATCAACAACCGCCAACTTTCAGGATAACCCGTGGCGTCTGCTTGGGAGCGCATAGTCTGATCCAAGCTCTTCACACCCTCAAAGGGAGTGAGACTATCATGGCGGCCCACCACACAGAGCCTGGGGCGCGGGAGCGTCAAGTGATTGAATTCCTCTGCAGAGAAATGCTTCAGCAGGGCCGGCACATAATAGTAGATGCCGTGCATATCCAAGTTCTGCTGTGTTATCAGCGACTCGTAGTCGGCAAGACTACAGAGATCAATGCAAGCACGAATTTTTGGCTCTAGAGCTGTACTCCAAAGAGCCATCGTTCCTCCCATTGAAATCCCCATACTGATGATGGAATCTGCTTGGACATCCTCCCTGGCAGCAAGGTAATCGAAGGCTTTAAGAGTATCAAAGACCATCATCCCCCAAAGGACTTTACCCTTCCAAAGCAACTCCTTAAATACGGCTGATTCGGTGCGTCCCTGTCGCTCTCCAAAACACCAAGCATCAATCGAGAGCACCGCATAACCTCGTTTTGTCAACTCTACACCATAGGCATGACGTAACGCATCTCGACCTTCTAATAACTCTTTTTTGCCCAGAGTGTAATCACCACCATGAGCGTGATTATATAGCACTGCAGGAAACGGAGGCTTTACCTGAAGCGGCTTGAGGAAAACTCCAGGTACAGGCTCTATTCCATTCCACTTGAACAACCAGTCTTCCTGAAAAAAATCCACCTGTTCCGTTTTACGCACCAAAGTCGCTTTTGTTGGGGCATCTCTGTCCGGCAGGTCTCCTAGCAAACCCCACAGCTTTGTCCGCTGCATTTGCTGATGTTCTGGCGTGATGGATTTTGGGAAGTTTGACATCGAACCTTCGTAAGTAAAATTCCGTATTTCTTTTCACCCCAACAGTGCTAAAAGTTAGTCTCGAAGAATTGCCTCAAAGCAAACAAGTTTTCAAGTTGTTCGACTAATTTCAGTGCAAAATTTTCGACTTTTCCTGGAGATCAGAACGAATTTGTTGGGAAGGTTTCTACCCAATAACGAAGCGTGGCAGGAGAATGCTTGAACAAGTTTGGTGAACGTCCAACAATTTTTATGGAACAGGCTGAAGGTATCAGTTGAGACGTTTGCCAGATTGACCACTGAAGAGGTGTAGCTTTTCTGAAATCACAGCCACCGCAATGCTCTCACCAACCTTGTGACCACTGCCTCCAGGACGGCGTATCCGGTAATCTAATCCACCTGAACTGACACAGTAGAGTAGTTCATCTGAACCCAACTCTTCGACAAGGTCGATCTGTAAACTCATCTTGGAAGCTGACTCGAGAATAAAGTCTTCAGGACGGATGCCTACCTTTACAGGCTGATCCGAAATCTGCGAGAATCCTGAAAGTTCAAAGCCATCCACATGTAGTAACCCCGCTTTCACTTCTCCAGAAACCAAGTTGATCCTGGGGGAACCAATAAAGGACGCGACGAATTCAGAAGCCGGTTTGCTGTAAACTTCCATCGGTGTACCGATTTGCTCCAACTCTCCATTATTGAGTACAGCTAGCCGGTCTCCAACAGTCATTGCTTCAATCTGATCGTGTGTAACAAAGATTGAAGTCACCCTGAGTTGCCTTTGCAGCTTGCGGATATCCACCCGCATCTGGGCCCGCAGTTGAGCATCCAGGTTAGAGAGGGGTTCATCAAAAAGAAATAATTTAGGTTCCCGAACGATCGCTCTTCCCATTGCTACACGCTGGCGCTGTCCACCAGACAGTTGCGCCGGTTTGCGCTCTAGCAATTCATCCAACTGCAGCATACGAGCCGCTTCAACCACACGCCGCTCAA
>AGAU01000494.1 GCA_000224765.2 SAR324 cluster bacterium JCVI-SC AAA005
GTCATAGGCTTTTGTATTTCACAGGTCTCCCAAACGCTCCTCAATCATTCTTCCCTCTACATCGGGACAAATAAGTTTCAACTGCAGCACAGGCAATCCTTCTTGGAGGGCTAAAGACTTACCAGACCATCCTGCGCTTACTTTCAGTCGGCTAAAAACTATCATGTGATCAGCGAACTGACTTTTAATTTAAGAGCTTCCGTTTTGACAGCAGTCTAATTTACTTGCCAAAACAAAAGATTTGTCTATATTTGTAATTTGAAAGCGCCGATTTGATCCGCTTGCGGGCGCATTACAAGTTCAGCTAAAAGGGAATC
>AGAU01000493.1 GCA_000224765.2 SAR324 cluster bacterium JCVI-SC AAA005
GCTGGCCCTGGAAGAACAGGAACTTGATAAGGTCACTGATCAGGATATCAACGACATGCTCCAGCAGCTTCGTCGTGCTCGCTCGGTTCGGGAACCTAAGGAAGCTGGTGTAGTGGAGAAAGGGAATTTGTTGACTTTTGACGCTCGTGGCACTTTGGATGGAGAGCCCTTGCCAGAGGAGCAACAGATTGAAAAATCTGAGTTTGAAGTAGGGGGTGAATTTTTCACTGAGTTCAGCGAGGCCGTTTTGGGGATGGCTGTTGAAGAAACAAAAACCGTTACTTTGGAAATGGGCTCTACCTTCAATGATGAATTGCAGGGAAAAAGTGCAGAGTTTGAAATCGCCATCCACAGTATCGAATTACTGACTCTGCCGGAGTTAGATGAAGAATTTTTCAAGTCCTATGGGCACGATACTGAAGAAGACCTACGCAAAGCTGTTCGTGAGATGCAGTCAGAGAACAAGAAAAACAATCGCATGACGGACTATCGGGAACAGCTTTTGCCGCAACTCGTGAGACAAATTGAGGATATTGATCTACCGGAGAGCAGTATTACGGAGCGAGAAAAAGCAATAAAAGAAGAAAAAAACGAAGCTGGAGAAGAACTGACTGCAGAGCAAATCAGCCAGAAGCTGGAAGCACATCGTGATCGATTACGCAGAGATTTTTTGGTAGATCACATCTTCCGTAGCGCTGCTATAAAGCTGGACGAAGCAACACTAGCCAATCGCTTCTCCAATGCTGCTGGGATGATGGGGCTTTCTGCACAAGATTTTTATAAGCATCGATATGGCCGGGTGTTGATGAATTCGATGGTCACAGAGCTACGTGGTGAGCAGGCACTGAACCATATCATTGACAAACTGGTTGATCCAGAGCTCTCGAGTGAGGCATCAGAAAACAGAGAAGAAAAACAAGAGATTGCAGCTGAGCAAGACTGAACCGAACGAACTAACCCCAAATCAAGAGCGAGCCGATGCCACTCATCCCGATGGTCGTCGAACAAACCAATCGAGGGGAGAGATCCTATGACATCTATTCACGACTGCTCAAGGATCGTATCGCCTTCATAGGTACCCCAATCGATGATAATGTTGCAAACCTGATGATCGCACAGTTGCTGTTCCTTGAAGCAGAAGATCCTGAGAGTGATATCTCTTTGTATATCAACTGCCCAGGTGGACTAGTCTCAGCGGGATTGGCGATTTATGACACCATGCAGTACCTCCGCCCCCAGGTGCAAACAATCTGTATTGGTCAAGCTGCTAGTATGGGAGCTATTCTTCTCGCAGCAGGAGCGCCAGGCAAAAGATATGCGCTTCCCAACTGTCGGATTATGATTCACCAGTTGATGGGTGGTTTCTCTGGACAAGCCGAGGACATTGACATACAGGCACGGGAGATCGTACGCTTAACGGGCACACTAAATGACATTCTTGCCAAACATACTGGTAAAGATGCAGGACAAATAGAGCAGGATACTCAGCGTGACTACTATTTCTCCGGAGAGGAAGCCAAAACATATGGCCTCGTAGACCATGTAATGACCAAGCGTGAAGAACCACCTGCTTCAAACAATAGTTGATTGTAGCACCAACCACTCTTTTCCATTTGCTGAGCTTCAGACCCAATTGAATGATGTTTGGGTCTTAACAATCATGGAGTCAGTATGAGTAACCAGAAAGACGCACCATTGCGCTGCTCATTCTGTGGAAAAACACAGGATGAGGTAAAAAAGATCATTGCAGGGCCCGGCGTCTATATCTGTGATGAGTGCATAGAACTGTGCAACGACATCATGGAAGAGGAGTGGCAGCGTGAACGAGCAATGGATGATTCTGAACAAGTACTGTTGAAGCCTGCTGATATTAAGGATGTGCTGGACAACTATGTGATTGGTCAGCAGTTTGCCAAGCGTGTGCTTTCTGTGGCAGTTCACAATCACTACAAGCGTATTCATGCAAATCTGCACGATAGTGAAGTAGAGTTGCAGAAGAGCAATATTCTGTTGATTGGTCCAACAGGTACAGGAAAAACCTTATTGGCTCAGACCTTAGCCAAGATTCTGAACGTACCTTTTGCAATGACTGACGCAACGACGCTGACGGAAGCCGGCTACGTTGGAGAAGATGTCGAGAATATTGTACTGAAACTCCTGCAAGCCGCTGACTATGATACGGAACGTGCAGAACAGGGAATCATCTACATAGACGAAATTGATAAGATTACACGTAAGAGTGACAACCCTTCTATCACTCGCGATGTTTCAGGCGAGGGTGTACAGCAGGCTTTACTAAAGATTATTGAAGGCACGACCGCTAACATTCCTCCTCAAGGGGGACGCAAGCATCCACAGCAAGAGTGTGTCCAGGTCGATACATCAAATATCCTCTTCATCTGTGGTGGTGCTTTCGTCAATCTTGATCAAATCATCAAGCGACGGATTGGAGATCAGGCCATCGGTTTTGGCAGTAAGATTCAAGACAAGATTCAAGACGCAGATTTATTGCGACAGTTAGAGCCGGAGGATCTACTGAAGTATGGTCTGATTCCAGAATTTATAGGCAGACTCCCTGTCATAAGCACACTGCATGATTTGGAAGAAGAACATCTGATTCAAATTCTGGTTGAGCCAAAGAACGCCTTGATTCGCCAGTACCAGAAGCTTTTTGAGTTAGAAAATGTAAAGCTGTCTTTCACAAAAGGTGCTTACAAAGTGATTGTTCAGGAGGCAATCAAGCGTAAAACCGGCGCTCGTGGTCTGCGCTCGATTCTCGAGAAAGCCATGTTAGACATCATGTACGAAACTCCCTCGAACAGTAACATTCAAGAAGTTATAATCAGCGAAAATACGATTACTCAAGATGTGCCTCCCAAGTTGATCATGCGGCAATCTGCCGATAATAACCGAAAAATGAAGGTTAGTTAGCCCTGTCCAATTCATGCCCCAAAAACCAATAGACGTATATGGTATCGGTAATCCATTAATGGACCTGCTGGTACACATTCCAGCGAGTTTCCTTGAGAAACAGGAACTGGAAGCCAATCGTATGTACCTGGTTCACCAGGAACGCCAACAAGAGTTGATTGAGGAGTTGCAGTCTGGTCAAAACGAAGTGATCTCTGCTCCAGGGGGATCGGCAGCCAACACAATGAGTGGGCTTGCACTGATTGGCAGTAACGTAGCGTATACCGGTAAGCTGGGCCAAGACGCTTTGGGGCAACTGTATGAACAATTATTGGCAAAAGAAGGAGTCACGACTCGCTTTGGCTTTGGGGCGGGTAGTAGCGGGAGTAGTCTGATCTTGGTTGGCGAGGACGGTTCTCGCACCATGAACACCTTTCTGGGGATGTGCCAGGAATTACATCCCAGCGACATTGATGCTGAGTTGATGCATCAGGCCCGCTACCTATATATTGAAGGATATCTATGGGACACAGAAATTCAGCAGGATGCTGTCAGTCAAGCGATTGGCCTTGCCAAGAAACACGGTACAAAGGTCGCTCTCAGTCTCTCAGACCCATTCTGTGCTCAGCGTCACCAAGAAGCATTTCATCGGCTGGTTCGTGAAGATGTCGATCTGCTCTTCTGCAACCAGGAGGAGGCTTTTGCACTGCTAAACACTGAGATCTCGCAGGAAGCTCTGGAATACCTGGCTACCCAAGTGGAGACAGTTGCTTTTACGATGGGGGCCCGTGGGGCTTTAGTATGCGAACAACGTGAGATGTTCTATATTGATCCTCGGCGAGTAAATGTAGTTGATACGACGGGAGCAGGTGATGCTTTTGCGGCAGGATTTTTGTACGGTCTGACACATGAAAAGAGCATTTTTGAAAGTGGTGTGCTTGCCACCGCTATGGCTGCTGAAGTGATCCAGCGCATGGGTCCTCGTCTAGACAAAGCCATCAAAGGGAAAATGCAGATCCTTTTCGGCTCTCACAACTGATCCCACCTTCATCTTCTCTATACCCATGAAGCTTCCCGAGTTGCTAGCTCCTGCCGGGAGCCTAGAGCGCCTGAAAGTCGCCGTTCTTTACGGCGCCAACGCTATCTATCTCTCTGGGCATCGTTTCGGGCTGCGCAGCGGTGCAGATAATTTCACTGATACTGAAATCATTGAAGGGTTGCAGTTCGCTCATCAGCACGATGCCAAGGTCTTTGTTGTCCTCAATGCGTTCCCACATGACCAAGATCTCAAAGAGATGCCAGAATACGTGATCTGGCTGGAGCAGCAAGGTGTCGATGCCGTTATTGTTTCAGATCTGGGAACTTGTACGCTGATTCATCAACACACCAACATTCCAATTCACCTTTCTACCCAAGCGTCCTGCCTGAATTCTTGGGCGGCTCAAGCTTGGAAAAATCTGGGAGTTCAGCGCCTCATTCTGGGAAGAGAGGTATCTGTTCAGGAAGCCGGATGGATTCGGCACAAGGTAGGAATCGCTGTGGAACTGTTCGTTCATGGTTCGATGTGCATGGCCTACTCTGGTAACTGTGTCATCTCGAACTATACCGCTGGCAGAGACAGCAACCGGGGCGGCTGTGTTCAAAGTTGTCGGTTTCATTACGATATTCAAGAAGTCAACAAAGAAGAGACCTACAAAACTTCTTTTATGAGTTCCAAGGACCTGCGGGGTCTGGAGCAGTTGCCTCAATTTTTCGAGCAAGGAATTGACAGCCTAAAAATTGAAGGTCGAATGAAAAGTAACCTCTACGTTGCCACAACGACTCGTGTTTATGCACAGGGTTTGAAAATTTGTGCAAATGAACCACCTCCACTCTGGCAAAGTCGCCTTCAGGAGCTAACCCAGGAATTGGAACGAATTCCACATCGAGGCTATACAGAAGCTTCTTTGAACACACCAGCTGGACATGACAGCATTTATCTGGGCCATCGTAACGGAAACCAAACTTATGAGATCGCCGGGACAGTACTAGCAACATCTGAAATTTTTCTGACACTGTTAGTTCAGAATCCCTTCACTGCCGGAGAATCTCTCGAATTTATAACTTTCGCAGGTGACACTATTTTGCTGAATACTTCTGGACTTCTGGACATCCAACAACGACCACTGAATCGCGCCAAGCCCAACAGCCTTGTCTTGCTACCAAGTATTCCTCAGATCAAACCGTTGAACTTGGCTCGTCGACAAGCTGCCTAAAGTCAACGTCGAATTGCAAAATCCACCAACTTATCACCTACTGCATCTCTCTGTACATCTACGGAAGTGACTTTTGAATAAGCAGGTCCTCGTTTACAATGCTCCACAAGTTGATCCAATAGTGCCTCTTCACCTTGAATGATAACCTCCACACTACCATCGGGGCAATTCCAAATAGACCCTACCAACCCTAATCTAGTTGCCTCTTGACTTACAAAGTGGCGAAAACCAACTTCTTGCACGACTCCTACAATCTTCAATTTGTACTGCAACATTCCTATTCTCCCTATTGATCACTGACTCCACGGAATAGCTAAACCTGCCATTTGCCCCGATATTTCTGGACAAATCTCTCAACTAGGATCTTATCTCCATATTGCCACCTTAGTAAGCGATCCTGATACTTTTGACGTACCACCACCTCCACAACATTTTGCAGCAGTAGCAACTCTATGTAATAGCCTTTTCTAACCTTTGCTCCAATCGACCTGCCAACTTGATAAAACGTTTATCATAGCGAGCAAAGTCTCCGTTCTTCACCTTTTGAAGCTTTGTAACCTAACGACGATTTATCCTTGAATAGACAGTCCGTTCCTCATTAGCCAATCGTTTTAAATAACGCTGACGTGAAGAATAAATGCTCCAGATGCCCATCTTTTCTTCATAGGCTCGTGCCTCAGTAACTAAATATCTATCAAAATTTCTGGGCAACTGTTAGCGAGCATCAAAGAGACTATGACCTAGACCGATGAGCAGCAAATTAAGTTTGGCATCTTAAGCCTGTAATAGCCCTAAAGTCTGCTGATAGAGATCTCTTGGAAACTGAAGAGAAACCCAGAGTTGCAAGGGTCTATTTTGCAATCGGCCCTTGAGGAAATCCCTGGCTGACAAACCAAATTGTAGGTCCTGACTCTTGTGGGATTGACTCAGCTCCAGAGTATTAACAAATAGCAACTGGATTTTCTCTTCAGACTCCGTGTAATTGTTGCGAGTCCAATCAACGTAAAAGGTGTCTCTATCAACTACCCTGACCATCGAAGGTGCGATGATCTGTGCATAAAAGACAGGCACAAATCAAATATACTTTTTACAAGGAAGCACCCCACATAAATGCAATACTCTCTATGCTGTCAAAAAAACTTTTAAATCTAATTTTGCAAAAAATAACACAGCTCCACATTTTTGAAAAATCCTCAGGCAGATTATGCACCAAAAAGCTCACCCAACTGAAGATTCTATGGATCTACATATGCTTTATTTTAGGGAATATTGGAGATAGAAACATGCTTTGGAAGCAGACAAAATACCTTGCAGTCTAGAAGTGTGACTGTTAGGTTAATTTCAATTTTTTCTTCATCTAAACCAACCACACCCTGCTTCATTTGACATACCCTCCGCCAATCTCCATTTATAGGCTTCTCATGCGATCCATTTCGCGACTGCGCCGATCGATCGGTCGCTCGTTCCTACTTTTGCTCGCTGTCTCCATGGCTCCTTCCTTTACTCTCGGTGCCGAAGGTCTCTCCGACGGTCTATATGCCGATCTGGAAACCAATCGAGGTCGAATTCTACTGAAACTCTTTTACAAGCGAGTACCGAGAACAGTTGCAAATTTTGTGGGTCTTGCTGATGGAACACAGTCTTGGAATGATCCCATTTCTGGAGACTCACGCAAGAGTAAGTTCTACGATGGTTTGACCTTTCACCGAGTCATTGCCGACTTCATGGTTCAAGGTGGTGATCCGTTGGGCACTGGCAGTGGAGGTCCTGGGTACCGCTTTGCCGATGAATTCCACCCCGAGTTGCGGCATAACAAGCCCGGTATTCTCTCGATGGCTAATGCCGGACCTGATACTAACGGAAGCCAATTCTTTATCACCCACAAAGAAACTCCCTGGCTAGATGACAAGCACTCCGTTTTTGGCGAAGTTGTTGAGGGCATGAATGTAGTCAACACAATTGAGAAAGGAGACCGAATCGAGCAAATGCGAATCGTGAGGCAAGGGTCCGATGCTGAGGCCTTCGACGAGATGGCAGTCATCTCCAAAGCTGATGCCACAAGGCAAGCTTTGTCAGAGCAAAACCGAAAAAATCTCCCTGAAGCCAGTTCAGAGCTTGATCCCTCTCGTGTTCCACAACCCGACCAATCTATTGCTTCCAAAATAGCCCTAGAGATGCTTGTGATTGGTTATCAGGGTGCTCGTATTCCAAAGCAGGATCTCTACTACGACCGAGAGGGAGCTGCTGAGGTTAGCGCAAAGTTAGCTGACCTCGCTCGTCGCAAGGGAGTAGATTTCAGTGAATTGGTTGATCGCTTTACGGATCTGCCAGAGCAAACCCGTATCCCAATGATTGATCAGGCCAACCCACAATTACCGCCATTCCTGAAACCAGCCTTCTCACTGTTGGACGGTCAGATCAGTGATCCAGTCGAAACTCCGCTTGGATTCTTGATCTTCAAACGCGTATCACTGGAATTAATTACAGCGAGTCATGTACTGATTTCCTATCAGGGAGCGCTACGATCTGAACAAAGTCGCAGCAAGGATGAGGCAATGCAACTTGCTCAACAACTGCTTGCAGAGATTCAAGATGGTCGTGATTTTGCGGAAGTCGCTAAAGAGCATTCAAATGGACCATCTGCTCCACAAGGTGGGGTGTTGGGCGAGTTCCCCCGAGGAATGATGGTACCTGAATTTGACCAAGCAGCCTTCACCTTGGAACCCAATACGGTCAGTGAAGTGGTTGAGACTGCATTTGGTTTCCACATCATCAAACGCATCCAATAGAATTGCATGCTGGAGCAAATTACCACTGCCGCCATTGTAATCATTGGCAACGAGATACTTTCGGGCAAAGTGAAGGACGAAAACTCCTACTATCTCTGTCGTGAATTGCGTGATCTTGGAGTGGAGGTTCGTTCCGTCGTGACCATCCCCGATGATACCGAAACGATCGGTAATGTTGTCCGGCAGGCTTCTGAAAAATACACTTGGGTCTTTACCAGCGGAGGCATTGGCCCTACGCATGATGATCTAACGGTCCCTTCGATTGCGGCAGGTTTTCAAACCCCGCTGATCCGTTCGGAAAAGCTAGTAAAGCTGATCAGTGGCTACTACGGGAAAGAAGTGAATGAAGCCCATTTGAGAATGGCCATGATTCCAGAGGGCTCAGAGCTTCTATTTGACGAGAGCAAGCGAGTCTCTCAAATACTCTTCCATAATATTCTGATCTTTCCAGGAATCCCCCGACTGCTTCAGCGAAGATTCCAAACCTTTCGGGAACGCTTCCGTAACAACCCCATCTATCTACACCAAATTTTCCTGAATTGTGATGAAGGACAGATTGCACATCTACTGGATCAAACTCTCGCTAACTACCCAGAGCTACAACTAGGCTCCTACCCACGAACCAAGGAGGAAGAGGAACACAAGGTGAAGCTAACCTTAGAATCGAGAGAAGCCCTCTATTTGCAGGAAGCAGCCAATTACCTGCTTGAACGCATCCCTCCCCAGTTTATTTTGCGTAACGAATCCCCAACCTAAAACCTACTGATGAATTCCCGACAACTAGCGGAGCAGTTTAGAGATCGTGGTCCTCTCTTACACCTTGTTCTAGATGGCTGGGGAGTCGGTCCACCCGATAAAACCAATGCGCTCCACAAAGCTTCTCTGCCAATCTTTAAACAAATCACGGAGCAGTATCCTTACACCCAACTTTGGACGCATGGTACATACGTCGGCTTACCTGGTGATAATGATCTCGGTGGTTCTGAAGTCGGACACATGACCCTGGGCGCTGGAATCGTCATGGAGCAAGGTCCCTCTTTGATCAAACGTATGATAGACAGCGGGGAGCTCTTCGAAAGTCCAGTACTCCAGAATTTGACCAACAATTGTCTTCAGCACGATTCACCTCTCCATCTTCTTGGTTTACTCTCCAATGGTAATGTTCACAGCCACATTGATCATACCATTGCCTTGATTGAACATGCCTTCAAGCATGGTCTTCGTCGTTGTTATGTACATGCTTTGTTGGATGGTAGAGATGTTGCGATTCAATCAGCACTGGACTACACCGAACAGTTGGAGTCTCTCTTCCATCAACTCAAAAGCCAGCGTCCTGCAATCGAATATGGTTTTGCTAGTGCAGGTGGACGAGAAAAGATCACAATGGATCGGGATCAGAACTGGTCTAAAATTCAACTCGGCTGGAATCTACATGTTCATGGGAAGGGAGAGCATCAATTCACATCAGTTCGTGAAGGGATTGAATATTTTCGCCAGCAGTCTCCAGACATCATCGACCAAGATCTACCTGGATTTTCAATCGTGCGGCACGGAAAGCCTGTCGGACCGATCCAAGACCACCACAGCCTCATCTTTACTAATTTTCGGGCAGACCGAGCGATTGAGTTTACTCATGCGATTTTGGATGATTCCTTCCCACATTTTGATCGAGGATTACGGCCTCAGATCTACTACGCTGGGATGATGACCTATGATCAAGACCTGTATCTTCCACCAGACTACCTTGTCGGGACATCCAAAGTTGAAAATCCCTTTGGCAAGCGAATTCTAGAAAAGGGATTGCGACAATTCAGGCTGACTGAAACTCAAAAATTTGCTCACGTGACTTTCTTCTTCAATGGGGGCTATCGAGAACCTCTTGATCCGAAAAAAGAGATCTATCACCTGATCAACTCGGACAAGGTTGACTCGTTTGCAAATGCTCCAGCCATGAAAGCTAAGGAAATCACAAACCAGGCAATTCAGTTTTTACGTTCCGGAGAGTTTGATTACGGACTAATCAACTATGCAAATGCCGACATGGTTGGTCATTGTGGAAAAATCGAGGCCGCAATCAAAGCGGTGGAGGAGGTGGATCAGCAGCTTGGCAGGCTGTTGCCCGTGATCGATGCAGTCGACGGTATCCTTG
>AGAU01000492.1 GCA_000224765.2 SAR324 cluster bacterium JCVI-SC AAA005
AACATCAGCCACAATATTGCTCACAGCTGTCTTCACATCGACTGCCTCCCTGATCTGATGAATCACTCTTTTCTTGCCATACATCAGCTTTTTCTCTCCACCCACTTGGTCCGTTACCCCATCAGAGAAAACAAAGAAGGAGCATGATTGTTGGTTTAGTTCGCACTCAAAGACTTTGAAGTTGAGCGGATGTTGCTTGATATCATAGCCCAGACTCTTCTTGTCCCCTTTGATTTCAACCACACCTTGATCTGTCTTGTGATAGAGATTCATCTTCGCACCCGAATATCGGAAGATTTTCTCATCCAGGGAA
>AGAU01000491.1 GCA_000224765.2 SAR324 cluster bacterium JCVI-SC AAA005
AGTCAAAATACTTGGAGGGTTAGTGTAGGAACCCAGGGGGATTTGACTAAGTTTAAGCTCAATGTTCTCATCTGGGAAGTAGTAGAGAAGCCCGTCTTGATTGGTGGTGTTTGTTCTACCCCCGGTGGTGTAGCTGAGCCCTTGCACAGCAGAATCAAGAAAAGTGATTTCGCGCTGTAATTTGACGGTCAGAGTGCGTTGGTTGGTATTTGAGGCTGATGGGATTGTGAAATTGTCG
>AGAU01000490.1 GCA_000224765.2 SAR324 cluster bacterium JCVI-SC AAA005
TACTTTTTTTCAGAGGAGCATGGTGACCCAAATGCGCCCTTCAGTTAGAAGGATACCGAAAATACAGAGTACTTTTTGAAAAGTTAGATGTAAGCATTATTGCCGCTAGAGTAGATAGCTTAGAGGACACTAAACGCCTCTGGAACGGGGAAAAATTCCCATATTCTGGAAAAGAGATGGGATTCACTTTGTGCTACGGAGTAGACAAAAAAACTTCTGATATGTTGGGCGCTTACTGGAATCACAATAATAATTTTATGCAACCTGCTGAATTCGT
>AGAU01000489.1 GCA_000224765.2 SAR324 cluster bacterium JCVI-SC AAA005
GATGGCTTCTGCGGTTTTACCAGGGGCAGCCACCGGCTATCTCCTATTTGGTCTTTCCCTTGTCCCTATGACTTTCGGAGGTTTGGGGGCTGGTTTAGCTGTAGCGCTACTCTCGGGCTTTGTCACCCGAAGGACTCAACTACGTGAAGACGCTAGTCTGGTTGCATTCTCCCTGATTGCTCTCGCACTCGGAGTGCTGATTGTTTCGATGCGTGG
>AGAU01000488.1 GCA_000224765.2 SAR324 cluster bacterium JCVI-SC AAA005
TGCCGGCTTGTATTCCAAAGTCTGGTAATTTAATCACGCACAACGAATCTGCTTCTTAGCTTCGCGATAGGTATCGTACTCATCGACTCCTGCCTCATGGAAGACGTAGTAGGTACCTTTGTACTCGTATAAATCTACCTGCCATCCTGTAAAGCCAGTGCCCTCCAAGCTATCTAGATGGTCGGCGTTCTCTCGAAGAAAATCCCACCAATCCTCACTCTCTTCATTTGGCTCATCAGGATCCCTCTCTGGCAATTGCTCTGGCAGTAGTTTCTCGGGAAATGAACTCCTGAGCAGCTCGCCACGTTCTGAAGATTCCGGGAAACTGATG
>AGAU01000487.1 GCA_000224765.2 SAR324 cluster bacterium JCVI-SC AAA005
TGTTCTCCGAACTTTCTTTTTGGAGACAATCTTATGTACTCACCAGCCATTATCAACCCTGAACAAGCTTTCCAGCCATTACCATCTGGTAGTGATCGCTTAAACCTTGTTCTGCCTCTGAACAGTTTCTCTGAAGGTGCTCCGTTTCTTGTTGAAATCCCACCATACTCTGGCTTAGGTCCAATGGACCTTAATGCCTCTGAGAAGGTTCTATCTCAGATTTTGGATACTACTCTCAGTGGCCAGACCAGCCCTCCGCCTGCAGCTTTCTGGA
>AGAU01000486.1 GCA_000224765.2 SAR324 cluster bacterium JCVI-SC AAA005
TGGATCAGTGTGTAGGAGACACGGTTTGTGCTGGTGGAATCCTTTACGGGCAGCGAAGCATCCCTGCAATTCTAGATTTTTGTGAGGACATTCGAAGCTATGCTGAGACCGACGTCCTCTTCCTAAACTACGCCAACCCAATGGCGATGAACACATGGGCCGCCCTAGATTATGGGAAGGTCAACACGATTGGTCTCTGTCATGGGGTTCAAGGAGGTGCAAAGCTTATCTCGGAAGTACTTGGAGTAGAAAATCCCAAAGACTTAGAATATGTCTGCAGTGGGATCAACCACATGACCTGGTATATCCAACTCAAACTTCGCGGCCGAAGCATTGAGAAAGCAGAACTACTAGAGGCTTTCCGCAAACATCCAAAATACTCAAACCAGGAAAAAGTCAGAATTGATGTTCTTGAGCGATTCGGAGTTTTTTCGACGGAGAGCAACGGACACCTTAGCGAGTATCTTCCCTGGTATCGAAAACGACCTGAAGAAATAAACTCGTGGATTGACTTGTCAGACTGGATTCACGGCGAAACTGGGGGTTACCTACGAGTTTGTACTGAGCGTCGTAATTGGTTTGAAGATGATTTTCCAAGATGGTTGGACCAAGCAGGTTTGTCCTTGGAACATTACAAGCGTTCAACAGAACACTGCAGCTACATCATCGAGGCTCAAGAAACTGGCAGAGTTTACAGAGGACATTTTAACACCAAAAACAATGGTGTTATCAAAAATCTACCGGATGACTGCATTATCGAATCTACCGGATTCGTCGACCTCTTTGGCATACACATGGCTTCAGGAATTGAATTACCGATGGGTTGTGCCTCTGCCTGCAGAACTTCAATTGACGTCCAGCGAATGTCTGTTGAAGCAGCAATGAAGGGAGATGTGGATCTACTCAAGCTAGCTGTTCTGCATGATCCTCTGGTGGGGGCTGTTTGTTCGCCTGAAGAAGTTTGGGCAATGGTGGATGAGATGTTGGTAGCCCAAGCACAATGGCTGCCTCAATACGAGGAAGCATTAGAGCCCGCAAAACAAAGAATTTTAAATAACACCGTAAAAACAAAAAATTGGGCT
>AGAU01000485.1 GCA_000224765.2 SAR324 cluster bacterium JCVI-SC AAA005
TATTAGAGAAAAGAAGTTAGCCTACAAACATCCCAATCTTTGTGAACTCCAGTCCAAGCAAGAGACAAAGTTCTTTCTTCATCCAAGAGTACAATTGGTATGGATCGAAAAGGCAGCTGAACTTGGGATACAGACACTGGTAGTTAGTTTACTGCTGCAGTTCAGGGTAGTGCTAAATGTAACTGAACCAGTAACTCTTCCAAAGGATTTCTTAGCGAAGTTTTGGATTTCCCGCGGAGTCAAACGAAGAGCACTGAAGAGGTTGGAA
>AGAU01000484.1 GCA_000224765.2 SAR324 cluster bacterium JCVI-SC AAA005
GGAAATTGTTGAAAAATTGCTCAATCCCATCCTCAGCGCCTAATTAGCGCCTGTTTCAATACCCTGCTTCAGCCTGCTTTCTAACTGGTGTAGCGGAGAATTAACCGCTCCGACTTGCCGCTTATTCCCCGCCTATACAAATCATTGGCTCCTGTTCAAAATGCAGTTCTTGGTTTCAACAACTGATTCCAAGTAATTTCCATAATCTCCATCTAGGAGTCTTTGACGACACACATTAAAACTGATCCAGGAAACTGGGTCCGCCTCGCCGATTACATTCGTTCGGGGAAGAGTCCCATTGATATGCGCTGGTTGGTCTTCCACCGGCGTGAGGCAATGCGGCAGTTCGGATGCCTACTCAAGTTGGGCAAAGGCATCTTAATCGACCACGACCGACTGATGGCCTATCTCGAAGAACTGGATCGCCGCAAAGAAGGGATCGTGCCGAAGCTCAGCCAGGGCGCTCTCCCCGAGGAGCGGGGGTTCAGTTAGCAAATGGCCCCGGGTGATTAGAGTTTTGTAAACTCCAGCGCCTGGG
>AGAU01000483.1 GCA_000224765.2 SAR324 cluster bacterium JCVI-SC AAA005
AACCAGAAAGTATTATCTTCAATGACCTCAGCTTGTGGCCAAGCCAATTCACGTCGCACAGAGAGAATCCGACCGAAGTAACCGCTATCGATCAAAGATTTCAATTTAAGCATTCCTGGTAGGAAGAGCTTATCCTGCACGACTCCATGTTTGACTCCTTTTTGGTGAGCCAAACGGGCTACACCAATAGCATTTTCCAGTGTATCTGCACTGGGTTTTTCACAATAAATATGTTTACCAGCTCGGATGGCCTGGCTCAATAGCTCAGAACGCATCTGAGTTGTACCTGCATCGAAGAAGAGAGTATCTTCAGTATTTGCCAGACATTGCTCAATGTTATCAGACCAACGAGCAATGCCTTGTTCCTCAGCAAGGGCCTCCATTTTCTTGGCATTGCGACCCACAAGAATTGGATCAGGAATCAGTCGGTCACCGTTAGAAAGCACTAGCCCGCCTTCTTGAATAATCGCTTGGATAGAACGGATCAAGTGCTGATTGTATCCCATTCTCCCAGTAACCCCGTGCATGATGATACCAATTCGCTGAGTAGCCATATTAGTGTCCTTTATTTTCGAAGTTCAGCAAAACAAGTGCTTCTTGAGCTTGATCAGTTAGTTGTAAAAGCAGAGAAATATTTTTGTGATCTGTTACTAATCAGGTGACTTACCTAAACCTTATCTCTAACGAATTCCTGCTTCATCATCTCAATCCAGCCCGAATAAAATGGATGATCACTGGAAAGTGGTAGTTGAACAATTTCTCCTGTTTTTACAGACCAATAAGCTGCTGTGAGTAGTTCGATAGATCGGCGAGCATCTTCCAGGGTAACAGGAGTTTGTCCCTTGCCAGCAAGAGCCTCATGTATGCGGACAAACTGACCGGAAAATCTTTCAGGTCTGGGTGAAAAATCCACAAGTTCGTTGTTGATTCGAGTTTGTTGATCTGGATCATCATGCGAGAAAGTCCAAGGTTCGTGCCCGGGATTGTAGGGATCTCTTCCTCCTTCTGCTGTAAGGCTAGCAAAGCAGAAACGCAAGCGTGACATCTGCTCTGTTGAGCCTAGTGTAACCGAAGAGCTGGCCATTGCTCCATTACCGAAATTCATCAAAACCACACCCAAATCTTCAGTCTCATACCCATTCACACAATTTGAAGCTTGAGCAAATACCGAAATGGGGTCTCCCAGTACTTGGCAGAGCAGATCATGAATGTGGATCGCATGGGTGGCAAAGCTCCCTCCAGCTGCTCCATCCCATGTGCTACGCCACATCCCTCGACTGTAATATGCCTCTCCACGCAACCAGTGTGTTTCAGCAGTTGCGATCGAGGGACTGCCTACTAACCCTTTGGAAATCAAATGATGCAGCTTTTGAATCCCGTGGCCAAATCGGTATTGAAAGATAGGGGATAGGTGTTTCCCTGATTGTTGCTCTACTCTTTCCAGTTCGTCCATCTCTGAAAGCGAACGAGCAACCGGCTTTTCAAGAACAACGTGGAAACCTGCTTTGAGAGCTGCAGTGGCTTGCGAAAAATGAAGTGCCGATGGGGTACAAATATCAATTAAATCTAGATCTTGAGAAAAAAGATCTTCTAGTCGGTTTGTTTGATAACTGACCCCGATCTGTTCCACAAATTCATTGCGCCGATGTTCATCAATTTCACAGACCGCTGTTACCTCATAAAGATCTGGCAACGTTTGATACATCTTGGCGTGTTTTGTACCCACACCCGTGCCCACCATTGCAACTCTTACACGTCTCAAAATATTGAACTTGTTATAGATAAATCGAGTAACACAATGGTTTTATTGATGAATTTCATAATTGAGAATCCTGCCATCAATCTCACTGAGTCCCTGCTGAGACCAGACTGTTCTTCCGGGAGTCCCTTGCCCTGTTGAAATGTAGAGTTGATGATCAAGTATTGAGAGATTCGTTGGTAAGTCCAGACCTTCGACCAAAGCTCGGCTTTCTTTTGATCCAGTCGGCAAGACACTCAATCTACCCGAGTTGCGCACATATCCCCCTGGGTCTGGTGGAGAATGTTTATCGTGAAGATCAAAATCACGAGAAATCAGGTTGGTTGGCCAAGCAGTCGTCATTTCCAGGAAGTAAATGTTGCCATTGTTATCTGTAGCAACATCGATAGCGGTGGTAAGACCTTCAATTAGATATTCGTAAGTTCTGGTTTTTAAGTCTACCCTCGCAATCTTGGCATCTCCAGGCATGAAAGAGATGGTTTCACCAAAGTAAGCCCAGAGCTGACCTGAAAACAAGGCAACCAGCAAATTCCCTTCTGAGTCCAGCGCCAGGCCAGTAGGCACTGCCTGTTGCTGGTTTTGCAAAACATCGAAAAGCAGGATTTCTTCGTAGCCAGATCCAAAGTGGTAAGCACCAATTTGGTTGAGCGTACTCTCTGCTAAGAGTAATGATTGCTGATCCAAGGAGAGAGTAATTGAGTTGACAACTCCCGG
>AGAU01000482.1 GCA_000224765.2 SAR324 cluster bacterium JCVI-SC AAA005
GTTGTCGAAGCTCTATCTCCTCAGTTTCACCAGAGACACCTTGATTAATCACTCTCAGGCCTTTCAAATCGTGATTGCATTTTTTCAAGCGCAGGTATAGCTGCTCTTTGGAAGGATCTGTCAGCTTTGCACAAACCGGCATCTCCGTTTCACCAGAGACTTCGCTCATACCAGTCCGGGTAGAAGCTGCGTCAGCCACAGTGTCTTTACATATCTGCTCACTCCTAGAAACTCTTGGACAGTACATCCAAATCTCTTCACTATGCAGCACCACTTCCGCTTCGCTCAAGGCCGTTTGCTCAATGGCCTCAAGCAAAGTCAGATATGTATCTCCTAATTCAGAATGGTTCATATGGTTTAA
>AGAU01000481.1 GCA_000224765.2 SAR324 cluster bacterium JCVI-SC AAA005
GGAAATGAACTCCTGAGCAGCTCGCCACGTTCTGAAGATTCCGGGAAACTGATGTCACAGAAACCCTCTTGCTTGTTCCAGCAATCTGGGTCTCTAAGAAAAGCTAGATCCCTGAGATAGAAGCGGTTTAGAGTGTCCAATAGGTAGTAGCAATAGAAGCGCTTCCGAATAGACTCTTGGTCAGGAGTGAAGCTACGCCCCTTGCGTTCTGCATAGCGTCTTCGGCTGTTAAGGTTTTTGGTGATTCTGCGATACAGTTCCCGCACTCTTCGCTTCTCATAGGCTTTTAGATCCATCTTCAGCTCCTTTCTAAAGAGTTAGGCCTGCTCCAGAAAGCTGCAGGCGGAGGGCTGGTCTGGCCACTGAGAGTAGTATCCAAAA
>AGAU01000480.1 GCA_000224765.2 SAR324 cluster bacterium JCVI-SC AAA005
GGGGGGGCATAAAATACATGGAGAGCTACGAATTTGGTCTCGTTCGGAAACTTTGCATGTCTCGCAACCAGTTGATGAAGGCCTACCCCACTAATATTAGAGAATTACGCTTTTTCACCAACCTAGACCGAGGGTTCCGATTTCCCGCAATTATGCTCTATATGGGTGCATTTCTTTACTGGCTGATTGGTAATTGCTTCACACGCCCCCCCC
>AGAU01000479.1 GCA_000224765.2 SAR324 cluster bacterium JCVI-SC AAA005
GCCGAATAGATGCTGGAGATGTGATTGGTCACTTCAGTGGAATTGAAAAAAGAAGAGAGGAATTCCCTCACGTGTGGCCTTGGTGATCAACATTCATATATTTGGACTTAGAAGCTAAGTTGACCAGTACGTACTTTTCTGATGGCCGAGATTAAAGATAATATTTGATTTTAAGCAACGATTCTAATAACTTTTGATTCAGCGCCGATTT
>AGAU01000478.1 GCA_000224765.2 SAR324 cluster bacterium JCVI-SC AAA005
TCCAGAAAGCTGCAGGCGGAGGGCTGGTCTGGCCACTGAGAGTAGTATCCAAAAGTAGAGAGGAGTCCTGCTCATAGGTATTGAGATCCATTGGACCTAAGCCAGAGTATGGTGGTATCTCAACAAGAAAGGGAGCACCTTCAGAGAAACTGTTCAGAGTGAGAACAAGGTTGAAGCGGTCACTACGAGATGGTAGTGGATGGACAGTTTGTTCAGTAGAGATAATGGCTGGTGAGTACATAAGATTGTCTCCAAAAAGAAAGTTCGGAGAACA
>AGAU01000477.1 GCA_000224765.2 SAR324 cluster bacterium JCVI-SC AAA005
CCAAGTGGAAGGGCAGCCCAACCCCAGAAGTTTGGCTAATTTCCCGATGCAGGCTAATGGTGCAGAGATGCTGAGGATTGCCTGCATCCTGATGACCGAAGCGGGTATCCGGGTCTGTGCTCCAGTGCATGATGCTGTGTTGATTGAGGCTCCACTGGAAGAACTCGATGACCGAGTCCAGCAAGCACAGGAGTTGATGCGTGAAGCTTCCAGACAGATCTTGGGAGACTTTGAGTTGACGACTGATGCAGATATCTATCGCTACCCTGATCGGTACCGAGATGAAGAACGTGGTGGAGTCTTCTGGGACAAGGTAATGAGCCTACTTCCAAACCCCAATACAGATTGATTAAAGTCGGAACCTGCACACTGGTGAGCACCTACCTGCACACTGGCGTGCACCCGGGTCCTCTATTAGAATATCTATTTATAATATTATGGTAGCTATTAGA
>AGAU01000476.1 GCA_000224765.2 SAR324 cluster bacterium JCVI-SC AAA005
TGCCATCTTTCACTGTGAGAGTAATCCAAACTAGAATTGCCATAGGGACTCCTTGTGCAGAGAATACATTTGACGCATGAAAAACTCTTTTTTGCCAGAGCAGAGACCGCTCTTGGCAAGTCAACTTATCAATTCATAGATAGAGATTGTCAAGAAATTAGCCCAAAGTCGGATTGGCCCAGAGGTCTAACTTGGATCATTATCCAGCCCAATGAATGAACGAGTACGTTCAGCAGTGAAGGCGAGAAGTTGGTAATTTTGGCTGATTTTTATGAGTTTGATAATCCTACGAAGGGCACAAGGGAGAGCAAAAAGCAGAAACGGGCAATAAGGTTGAAGGTCGACAGAGCTACGCGGAAACGAATCCTTAATTGGTGAGATAAGCCAAGCGCTTGCGACGAGTCAATCTATTGACCAAGAAGCGAATTAGTTTTCAGAATATTGCTGAAGAGCTCGACACGTTAGGCTATGAAGCGAAGAAGGGTGGCAGGCTCACTGCCAAGCAGGTGCAGTTGTAAACAATCAGCTTCTATAGTCCATCTGGAGCCATCACAAGTAACGCCTTTCCTTTTCCCTCTCGTACCTCGCCTGCCGCTTCTATTTCCGCTCCATTTATTCTTTCGTAGGTATCACCGGATCAGGAACATCAAGAAGCTTACGCAGTTCAGCATAGGCAACTATGTCGACTGGATGCCTCTTGGTATTTAGGCAGCTGCGCCAGCGATTGCGCTCTCATTCCGGCCATGTCATCAACTGAAGGCTTTGGTCGCCGTAATCGTGAATAACGTTAGCCAGAAAGACGACCATCACAGCAGATTTAGGTACTCGCACTTGATCATTTTCTCAGCGCCCTATGGTACTACGTGAAACGCCACAAGCATTGGCTAACTGGGCCTGTTCCAAGGTAGAGCCAACCGATATTCACGAAGCCAATGGCTGTGCGAAGGGCTACAAAAGAATTCTGGATCTAGATCAATTAATGAAATTGGAGCGGGCATCAAGGCATCTTCTGCTTAAGGCGAAGGCAAGGAGGTGGGGGCGCAAAATCAAGGTGCAACGAATGTAGTTATATCAGGTTCCCACTCACAGGGAGAAATTGCCAAGGGCCGCAGGCTGTGACGGTGTGGGTTATTTTTGGCGGGGGAGGGATATCTTCCAAGGCGAAACCACAATATTTTGCCTCCTGCGCAAGGGGATACTGAGCCAAAGCCTAATTCTAAGTCAACAAGTTCGTATGAAAACGACTGGCAATCCACTTACGTCCATCGATACCGACTCGGGCAACATCACCAGTCGTTCGACCATTTTGGCGTGATAGAAACCTCTCTCATGAAGGGCCGCTAAGTACGCCTGCCGATGCTCCTCGTTCTTGTGCGGGAATTTCAAGATGAGATTGCGACTGCAATCGAACTTGGCTTCGATTTGAGCAAGACTACAGCCGTTACCAATCATCTCAAAGACATCGTCGAAATTTTAATCGATCAAGTTGCCAAATTTTACTTTGGGTTGATAAAGAAATCTGCCGAAATTTTCCTCTGCTGTTTAGTTGGAATTCACTCACCGATGCTAGCTTTAATTCATCAAAATTTTTCATCCCAAGAATTTAGGGATTGTATCTCACTTTCAATCTAGCTCAATTTCAAATTTATACGGATTTTTTGAGTCCGGTCGATACTGTAATTCAATAATATCACCTTCATTCCCAGTAATGATCGCATCTTCTACATCGAGATCAAAAAGTAAAATCTCTATGCTTGGCCGTATTCGCCTGACAATTCTTCGCCCAGAATCAGTAGCCTTAATTTTCCATTGATTGATACTCAACCGCTCTAGTTTGCGTGTAGATCGTTGGAAATTAGATCTGGATTCTGTAATGATTTTTGTTAATTGAACAGTATTATCATCAACATTAACGATTTCGATATTAGATAATTCTTCTTGGGTTGGGATCGAAAACGAAAAACTTTTGTCTCTACTGTGTTCAATAATAACCAGATTGAATTTTTGTGAAATCAATTTCCCAGATCTAGTAGTTATTCTGGCCTCAAAATCACCCTTCTCTACTTGAAATTTAGGACGTTCGATAAACACAATATTCTTTATCAACCATCTATCAGATTCTGTTAAGATGCCACTGATATAAATCCCTTTGATTAGATTGTTATTATTTATACTATGTAAATTGTTTTCACTACCAGTACTAGATATTGTTAATCCGGAAATAGATTGACCACTTACTTGATATGATGAACCAAACTGTGCTGTCAGATCTTTTTGGAACTCGTATAGCTTTTTGTAATGATAATCTGATATCCAAACACGATTACAATAACTCATGATATCATGATGAAGTGATTTTGATAGATATAGCTGGTTCCTGAAATCGTAACCAACTTTGCCAAGTCTTCCAAAATCATCGCCACTCCCCGTGGTATTATCTGAGACACCATTACCAACTGGAGATCTGTTATAAGGATAAAGATGATCGGGACCAGCAGCCCCCGCAACTAGTGAGTCATTTGTTTCATCATCGCATATAATGTGTGGTAATCCGTGGATATGACCTATTTCATGAGCAGTTGTGCTAAGAATATACTTTGGGAAAACTACCCCAATCCCAGAAAGTAGAGCTGAATTTGCACCATTACTGTTACGGTATGCTACTCCAGCTGTACCAGAACTAAATGAAGATTCACCACCTGTCCAAAGACCATAATAAATTATTTTGTTCTGGCTTCCGTCAGCTGCTTTATCTAACTGTCGAAAAGTTTCAATTTCACCCAAAGCAGAAGAATAATTATTTTTGTTGTTGGAAGTTGTTAATTGTGACCCAATTTCGTATGTGACAGTCTCATTCGGATACATTGCTTTCAAATAATTAATTACATTAGTTAATGACGAGTCTGATACAATTAAATTATCATTATTTCCACCACTTACAAATACGGGAACAAATTTTATTTTAAGATTTTCACCTGCCTGCAGTCCCAAGTTCTGGAATGAGCCATCAGTTGGAAAATAATTATTGAGTTCATTTGTTTCAGTAGTTTCGTTATCTGGATCAACGATTAGCCTGTAAGTTACACCATTAACTAAATATGTAGAAGGTAAATAGAAATCTACTGGATAATTAAAGTTTTCCGAAGTCAATTTTGTTGAATTACGCAGTGAAAAATATTCACTAACCGAATTCAAAGTATTCCCATTTACCTTGCCTTCTAACTTAACTTTCGATTTTATACCATCAACATTACCAAATACTGAAATGAAAGCTCTTAATCTTGTTGATTTACCTATTATACCAACAATATTTACAGGTGTCTCTGAAGCATTATCAGGTTCAAATTCAACAGTCTGATTTAATATCACATCGTTTATTGATAAGTCGTAGGTTGGATTGTTTGCTGGAGTAGCTTTTACTGGAACTGTTTGATGGCTTGTCATCCCATTCTTTTTCGCTTGAATAACAAAGTTATACTCCATATTGTTGCTAAGTCCTGAAATGATCTTGCTGGTGTTATCTCCACTGGCATTTGTTTGGTTGTCGAAATTTCCGGTAGCTCCATATCTGATAATGTACTCACTTGATCCAGCTACTTCACACCAATTTAGTTTTATTTCAGAATTTCGACTTTCAATCCATACTTCAGAGGGTGCAACTGGTGCTGATGCACCAATAGTAATGTTATCGAGAAAAGTATTTACAATATTGTTATTTATGTCTCTCATTTTTATTGATGAAGTCCAGACTTCGCCAGAATTAAAATATCGACTTTTAATCGTTATATCTGACCCACTTATTGTACGCGACCAACCATTAATACTATTATCATCTTCAAATATATAATTAATTTTACCGCTGTCAGACCAATAAACCGGTGAGTTACCTTGCCCTATATTGATGACAATATCTCCATCACAAATTAATCCACCACACGATGTACCATAGGTAATGTTCGTTGGAATCATTGAGATAGTGTGATTTCCGCTTTGATTATCATAATTGTATATCGTAACCTTACTACTATTGATGGTAGGATTTGTTGTTAAATAGCGAAATTGTGGTGAATGTAGAGTTAATGGAAAAACTCTTCCACACATAGTACCATCCGAAACAGATGTGTTTATTGAGTTTGTTGCTGTATCATCAGATCCACCGCCACCTCCCGTTGGTCTAAACGGTTCTGTAGTCGTAGTTTCTTCTTCCTTATCAAGTCCTAAAAATTTACAATTAACCAAACTAAATAAAATCATTAAAGTTATTGCTATGTGAAATAATTTTTTCATGTTGAAAATCTTTAGAAGTTGATTCATTACTTACTAGTATATAGAAATCTAGATATTTTTGAAGAATCTCTATTTGTTTTTCATATTTTATTAGCAATTACATTGATACTTAAAGGATTAATTTTTTTATGGATTTTTAAATCACTAGGGTAATCTCTCAAAATAAATTTCTATGAACTTTCAACAATGTTTAAATCTTTTAACTTCAAATATCTAAACTAAAAATCGGAAGAAATCTCGTTTCTAAAGCCGAATTCTGTTGTTTTTAGTCAAATAATACTTGTGGTGTAGAATTACAATATTATGCAAATCTTCTTATTTAAGAACGCAAAACTAATCCTTATTGTGCTCTGGTGAGATCTACAAAAATTATTACCAAGTACTTTATCAGAAATTCATTTTTTTACGATTATTTGAAATGTTGTCTTCCTGAGCACTTCTCTAAATAGTTTTGATCTGCACAGATACGTGCCAGCCATCTTTATCAAAGATTACGATGTCCATGAGGTATATTTTCCGTTGAAGTTGTGGTGATCAAATCTCTGCAGGATAGTGCACCTGCTAAAAGATTCTCACCTGATTGCTCTACCAGCTTGTTGCCTTAGCCCTGCTTGAATTGAATCCTCTTTGAAGGTTCTGATTTTTGGAACAATGGTCATTATCTACAGACAAATATCAAAATTGCATCTTCTGTCCATAGGTTACGCAGGATTTGGATACAATCTCAAAATTAAATTAATTTAAACAGAATCTCATAGATTTAGGATTTTCAATTTGTTGCTAGATTTTAAATAAGATTTCATCAGCTATTAGAAAAGACCATCATCATATTCAATGTTGCCCTCTAAGCAATCTCTAGACATCTACCTTTGAAAAAATAAATTATTTTTACAATGCGTAAAAGCTTGTCAGCGGGCATGATCTTTCCCCGAGCAATTCCTGTCAAATCAGGAATCAGAAACTCGACTTCAGTGATCCAGTGGCGCTGAAGCCACTCATTCATCTGTCGGTAATCTTCCTCTTTCCATTCAGGAAGCAGATAGGACTTTTTAGGGTTTTGTGACATGGAGTTTGTTGCGAATAAAGAAGGTTACACTCCGCAACCAGGATGGTTGAATCCGCGAGAGGCCTTGCTTTAACAATTTGCAGAGGATAAGGAGAAGGAAGCAGTAAGAAGGAAGCGCCTGAAGTGGCAAGCGCTTCGAAAGATGCAGAGATCGAATACCGGATCAGGCCTTGCGAATCGTAACTAAGCCACCGTTGGGACCTGGAACTGCGCCCTTGACCAAGACAAGTCGCTCATTATCGATGATCTTAACAATTGTCAGCCCTTGTGTGGTCACTTGGGTGTTACCAAATTGGCCACCCATCTTCTTGCCCTTGAAAACACGGGCTGGGAACGCACACTGGCCAATAGAACCAGGAAGCCTCTTTCCTCGGTGACCATGACTGGCTGGCTGTCCACCGAAACCATGACGCTTTATTACACCAGCGAAACCACGACCTTTGGAAGTGCCTGCAACAGATACGAGTTCGCCTTCGCTAAAAATACTGTGGTCAAACTTTTGACCAATTGTGACAGCATCGTGGTCTTCTGCGCGGAATTCACGAAGAATCCGGACGGAAGCTTGTCCCTTCAGATGTCCCTTGGTAGGGCGATTCAGCTTGCGTTCAGCAATCTCTTCAAAACCCAACTGAACTCCATCATAACCATCACGGTCTTTGTTTTTTTTCTGGGTGACAGTCATCGGGCCGACTTGCAGGATAGTCACAGGAATCATAGTCCCATTATCCTGAAAAATCTGCGACATGCCGATCTTACGGGCCAGCATTCCACTGATCATGGCAACCTTTCTTGGTTCAAAATAAAGGAACCTGCCAGACGGCAAGCTCTGCTAAGGAACTGAACTTGATTCTTAAAAAACAATTTAGGATAGTCATTTGAGTAAAAATTGCAAGAATTTTTCAGATGAAGAAATGAGTCAGCAGGCCAATTAAACCACCAAAAACGCCTCCCCAGACCACCAGCCAATCCAGATGCTGGCGAATCATATCTTCAACAATCTCCTTTACTCGCTCTGGGGTCAGCTCGTCCAGACGCTGCCGAACAATCCCTTCAATCCGTTCAGTCATTGTCTCTGCAGCATTTGCTTTGTGAAAATGTTCTTCCACAGTCTGTTGAACTTGGGGATCTGCCAGAATCTCGTGAATCAACTCATGGAATTTTTCCACAAAGGGTTCTTTTAGTGGAGCAAGTGCGGTGGGGCCACCCACCATTGCCAACATGGGAGCAAAGGACGACTCCTCAATCACACTCACCATAGTCTGAAAGGCCCGCTCCGTATCCAATTGTTCCATCAGGGAATCAGCCCCTGATGCCAACAGCGAACCTTCGACATTGGATTCATGCAGGAATTGCTCGATGCGCTCAGGTGTGAAAAACTGATTCATCATGAGTTGGTGGATTCCAGCCTTGAAGTCTTCAAATCGCTCTGGGATAACTCCGGAACCGTAGAGTCCAGGCACTTTCTCAAAGAGCATATAAACCGCCAACCAGTTGGTCACCGCACCTGAAAAAGCGAACAGGCCCATGCTCAACCAGGGATTGCCATCTTCATGGGGTAAGAATAGCCCAAGAATGACTAGCGAGAGTGCGATGCTATTTGTCAGGCTTTGTTTGTTCAACCAGGGATTGCGTGCCACAGCTTGCATAGTGATGCGTCTCAATAAGAAAGATTCAGATTTTGAGTTAAAGAAGAAAATAAT
>AGAU01000475.1 GCA_000224765.2 SAR324 cluster bacterium JCVI-SC AAA005
ATCAGAAAAGAATTACACATTTTTCGTTAGTAGCCACTCAACTTGATCACTTTATTCAGACTGACGTTCCCTTGAATAAAAAGACGAAAGCCATCCTCGTAGGTGGATCAAAAATTCCTCAGTTCCTCATTCGAAAATCTATGGAATTGAATCTACCGATTCATACCAGCTACGGCTGCTCAGAAATGGCTTCTCAGGTTTGCACGACTGCTAAAGGAGCGACCATGGCCGAACTGATGACAGCAGGGAAAGTACTGGCTAGCCGTCGGCTGCAAATTGATCAAGAAAGGAGGATTCAACTCAACGGAAAAACAAGGTTTCTTGGATATTGGCAGAATCACAAACTTCAGAAGCCCTTTGATGAGAATGGCTGGTTTACTTCCAATGATCTCGGCGAGTTCGACAAGAATGGATTTTTGAAAGTAATGGGTAGGTTAGATCGCATGTTTATTTCAGGTGGTGAGAATATTCACCCTGAACAGATTGAACAGGCTTTGATTAATATTGAAGGTATATTGAATGCCGTAGTTATTGATATGCCGAGTAAAACTTACGGATCCCGTCCGGTGGCTTTTTTGCAAGGACAAAAGAATTATGATGATTTGAGTTTGAGAAAGCTACTGAGTGAAAACCTAACGTCTTTCCAGATTCCGGATGTTTTTCTTGATTGGCCGTCTCAGGAATTTTCTCTAAAACCTAGTCTAAACGAGTTTCGGCAAATAGCCCAAAATAGAATCTCCATATGCTACTGAAATGGTGAGAAAAAAATTATTTCCTTTAATCTATTTTATTCTAGTACCTTTCACGATCTGGTCTTCAGAAAGAACTAGTCGGCCTGTTCAGTTACAACTGGTCAATTTCAGTGGTGTGGCATTGGGCTATCACATCTCAGATTCGATTTTTCTTGGATACACCTATGTCTCCTCAATGGATCTGTCCTTGGAACCTCAGAATCCTACTACGCTTTATGGACAGGACTATGTTGAAAAGATGGATGTAGAAGAAAATCAAGACCAATCAATTGAATTACGAATCAGTCCCTTTGACAGCGGGTTGTATTTTTCAATTGGGGGATTATCCACAGGAAGAAAATATCAGAAGGTCACATTTGAAAAAAGAAATCGTGTTCTACCTAACGATGAACAATTAAATGCTACAGCAATTTTTATTGAAACTGAAATAAAGCCTTGGAGCGGGGTGGGCTTAGGATTGGGGTATATGGCTATTTGGGATTTTGGCCTTTCGATTGGGCTTGGAATGATTTTTTCTCCGGCTCAATTAGAGCCTGATGTAAACGTGACAGCCGATCCTGAGATGACTGATGCAGATAAACAATCATTGATAGAGAGAGTTGAAAAAGACTTTGGAAAGCCGAATCCATCTCTCGGATATTTAGCTATTGGATACAACTTTTAGGGATTAGCCATGAAGTTATCTCTAATTGTAATTTTGATCTTTTTAGTTCTCGGGGGTTGTACTCGGTCGGATAACTTACGGATTCGGGCATTGGCACCCATGCAAGAACAATCCGGAGCTGATAATCTAGTGTCATCTGAAAAAAGTAGTGGCGCGATTACCTCATCTGGGATTAGAACAACTGGTAGATCCTATTCTGTAGTTTTTAGTGGGCTTTCAGTTGGATTTACAGAGATAAGCACAGACCGTTCTATAAGAAGCAAGGTAGGCAATGATGTCATTTTGGATGAGTTTTTTACCACAAATGCAAAATACAATGAACTCGGCGTAATGTTTGGTGATGAATTTACATTTGCTCTCGGAGTTGGTGGGCTTGTATCTGGTTCTGGAGAAATAAAACTGGATTACGGATCATCCCTGAATGCAGCAGTGAATGAAGAAACCATCAGAACAACGAGCCCATCAGGGAATTCCGCTTTCTTTACTTTTGGCTATGATCTGCAACCCTTCGAAATACTCGCAGGTTGGCGATGGAATAACTTTAAAGCCAGTTTAGTATCTTCCAATTCAAGTCTTGAAGCACTTTCAAATGGAGGAAGTTTAAGTTACCCATCAAAATCTTTTTCTAGACAGACTACCCAAGTGACAGCGGGTATAGGCATATCTTTTTAAATTAATGGCGTTTTTCTTGGATCTGGGCTGGGATAAAAAACTAATATTGTTTGGGATTAAGAAGTTCATTTTCTTCACAGGAGTGACTGCTAAAATTAGTTGGATTGGAAAAGAGACTATTGATGGGATGATTGAGAAGAATCAGCCGTTTATCATTTGTGCCTGGCATCATGATATTTACTTTAGTACTTGGCTACTCAAGGAGATGAATTTAACAGCTTTGATCAGTTCCTCGAAGGATGGGGAGTATATCAATCATGTATTGAGCTGCTTTGGATTTAGGGCCGTGAGAGGATCAAGTACTAGGGGAGGAATAAGTGCAATGAAACAGCTATTGCGCTGCCTTAGAGAAGGCCAATCTGTTGCTATCACACCAGATGGTCCTCAGGGGCCAATCCAAAAAGTTCAGGAAGGGATCATTGCCCTTGCTAAAATGACAGGTGTCCCGATTATTCCATGGAGATATGAAGGGAACTATTGCTGGAATCTCAATAGTTGGGATAGTCATAAGATTCCAAAGCCATTTACAAAGATCATTAGTGTTTTTGGCCAACCCTTTTATATCCCAAAATCAGCTACTAACTCAGATTTTGAGAATTACTGCCATCAATTAGAAATGCTAATGAATGATCTAATACCTGAGTTTAAACAACAGAGCTAACGTGTTTAATGATAATTTCTAATGCAATTAAAGCCATTATGATGGACATCAGCTTGCCAATTCGCTCCCTCCAAATTTCATCAGAAATTTGAAAAAGGGAGTTTGAGGCAACCAAAACGACGAGTATGTACCAAACCGCATCGATTACCCCTACCATGACTGCCAAACCAAGCCAGTTTTGCCAACCGAATATAGCCCCAAGACTTGGGCTAAAAATAGCTAGAAAAAAAATTGTAATCTTGGGGTTGCAAAGAACAATTAAGAGTCCATTCCAAATGGAAGTTTTATAAACCTTGTCTTGGAAGTTCTGAGATGTTTGCCTAGGCCAGCTTTGTAGGGCTAGCCAACAGAGCAAGCCAGCACCACTAATTTCTAAGAGGCTTTCAATGAAAAGATAGCTTTTTAGAGCCAAGCTTCCACTAGTTACCACGAGGAGCGCGTAGCCTCCGACTCCTAATCCATGCAGTAGCGAAGTATAAATTCCAGTAGACTTACCTCCTGACAGAGTATTGTTTAAGATCACAGCTAAGCTTGGACCCGGGCTCATTGCTCCCAAAGTGCACAATAAAGCAATTTTAAGCCATTGTTCTATTTCCAAATAAAATTTAGATTTATTGTTTCAGGGGCTGAATTGCTGAAGAATGTTTATTTTGGTTTCTATGATTTGTTCACTAAGAGTTGAGATTTTGACACTCTATAAAGTTTTAAATTTCAGAGTGGCTTCAGAGAAAAATATAGTTTACTCAGATTGTTTGCGAAAGGCTTTGCAGGGATCTTCCATGTCCTGTCGAGAAGTAAACCAGATATAGTCAAGATCTTGTCTGAAAGTTCTTCCATTAATTTCAAACTCAGGTAGATAACTTTCAAGTAATGAGGGTTCTAGACTAATTTCCATCATAGAGAAATTGATCTGCTTGGTTTCAGGGCGAAGATATGCAATACGCTCCGGAATCCCCATCCCGTGCCTCAGGTGCCCGAATCCAATGATCATCACCACAGGTTTTTGGGGGTTTGCTTCGAGGGTGTTGACGATAGATTGCGCTATTGCGTCGTTGCGAGCGATCCATGCCTGGTACATTCGCCGAAACATCTCTTCATTTCTATAGCCGCAGTGTACGTTTGTAAATTCCTCCAACATTAACTGCTCGTATTCAGAGTCGTTTAAACCAGTGTCCACTAAAAGTGACAATTCTGTTGGATGAAGATTCTCCACTCCAACTCGGGTTATCCGTGACGATAATCCCCAAGGAATGTCTGTAGCAAATGCTGGAAGTTGGTTATCTCGGGCAAACTCAATCAACTTGAAGTAATAACTCCACTCTTCATCGGAACGATGGTCCCATCCTAAAGCCTGACGAAGAACTAACTCAGGATCATGATCTTTAGACCCCATGTTCATTATTGGTGCAGAGGGTTGGGTGAAATTCATCAACAAACTTGTTTGTCCAATTGTGAAAAACTCAAAACCTATTGAAGGACGTTTCCCTTTGCTTACTAAGGCTTCAAGTACCTGTAATTGTATTTCATGTTGACGGGCGTTGTCGTGCTTCTCTCCAAGATAAATCACATCTGCGCCAAGAAAATGCTCAATAAGTTCTTCCTGTTTGATAACTTTTCTGGACTCAATATCCCAAATTGTTTCCAAGAGTGAATCTTCTGAGGCTTGACTAGAAGTCACACCACAAAGATAGAATATGAAAATGAAGATGCAGAATTTGCAAAATAGTGAATTCATGAATCGGGTTTCAAATAGGGTTGAAAACGCAATCAAACTTATTAAATCTTAGAAAATGTCACAAGAAATCCTACTTAACGATTTATTTCAAGGCCTTTCTGCTGAAGAAGTCAAAAGATACAGCAGGCATCTCAGTCTTTCTGAAGTGGGGTCAGAGGGGCAGCAAAGGCTCAAGAAAAGCAAGGTTCTGATTGTTGGTGCCGGTGGACTGGGATGCCCCGTAGGACTTTATCTGGCTGCAGCAGGCATTGGTCAATTGGGGATAATTGATAGTGATGTCGTCGAAATTTCTAATTTACAAAGACAGATTGGTCATTCTGAAAAAAATCTTGGTTTACTGAAAACTGAATCTTTGGCTGAGACTATAACTAGTATCAACCGTCTATTGAGAGTTGAATTGATTTCAGACAAGTTACAGCATAACAATGCTCCTCAAATTTTTCAAAAGTACGATGTGATTGTAGACTGCTCTGATAATTTTCCGACTCGATATTTAGTTAACGATGCAGCGTTCTTTGCCAATAAGCCTTTAGTCTCTGCATCAGTATACAAATTTCAAGGACATCTTTCAGTATTCTGGCCGAAATCAAAGGGTGGCTGTTATCGTTGTCTCTATCCTGTAAATTTACCTGAATCAATGGCCCCGACTTGAACAGAATCTGGAGTCCTGGGCGTGCTCCCAGGCACAATGGGTCTACTTCAGTCAACTGAAGTACTTAAATTAATTTTAGGGATTGGGAAAGACATGATAGGACAACTCTTACTATATGATGCCTTAAAATTAGACTTTAAAAAAATGAATATTCCTAAGGAGAAAACTTGCCAGCTTTGTGGAGTCAATCCAAGGATCAGAGCTTGGTTGGACGCGGGTAAAGTCCCAGTGATTGAGAAAATTGGGTTTGAGGAAAGAAAAGATAATAAAGACCAAGTTTCTGCCCATTGGTTGAGTGTTGCACTACGTAATAGGAGGAATATCATGTTGATTGATGTTCGAGAGCCTCATGAGTGGGAGATTTGCCGATTGAAGGGAGCGGAGCATCATCCCGTCAACAGAATTAAAACAGATGATTTTACAAAAGACTTAGAAAAAATAATTGTATTTTACTGCCACAGAGGAGTCAGATCTGAGCGGACTTTGAAGATTTTCCAAGATCTTGGATATGAAAATTGTCGAAGTCTGGCAGGGGGCATCGACGCTTGGGCTGAAGCAATCGAGCCAGATATGCCTCGCTACTAGAAATTTTTCTTGGACTATCTGTATGGTACTTCCCAATTTGGCAACATGGGTTCTAAGCCCACACTCAGACCATCTATTTGTTCAATGATAGAAGTTATTACCTCTGAAGCCAACACACCGTCTGGATAAACAAGTAGCAATGGAAAGTGTTCGGTTTGCCCAAAGCTTCTCTTGATCTCCTTATTGAGGCGATCGATTCTCAATAAATAGGAAATGAAAACAGGACTTTCCCCTTTTATCTCCCTCAGTAAATCCTCTAAAGCAATCTTCTCATCTCTATTGGAAAAAAGGTTGTAATATTCAATGTAGTCGCCAAGACATTTGATGTAAATAGGTTCTACATATTCCGGCGCACCGGTCCATTCGAATTCAACCTGAAGCCGTTGAATCATTTTGTCTGGAGTGAGGCGGCTTGTTATCAAGAAACTGATCGAAAGGAAAGCCAACACTCCCATTGTGCTCAGCAGAACACTGAGAAATGGAAAGAGTGGAACGGAAGGCTTTGGTGCTCTCCTTCGCATTATACTTTTGGTTTGATAAGGCTGAAATCGTCCTGATTAGAATCTGACTTTATTTCCTTGGTTTTTTCAAAAACTTCTAATCCCAGATCCATGTCATTGGAAGTTTGGATCAACTTTACAATAATTTGATTGGTCACTTTCAGATTCTAAGCCTTTTGGTAAATCAGATTTGATTTCAGGTTCGAAAATTTTTTTCTGAATAATTTCATTACTATAATCTCTAAGCAGAGGCTGCAGACCCTTAATTTGGGCTTGGAGCACATCTGAATTTTCTGAGACCGAGGTCAAAACTGGTGCGATTCTTTTGAGCCAGTTTTCTGTAAAATCGTTTAGTGTTGAGAGATGTTCATTGGTTCTATTTTGAAGTTCCTCATCACCGGGATTAATATGAAGGTTTGGTAATAATTCATCTAAGCAATACTCTTCAACTTTTAGTAGCAGATCCTCCTGACTTTTTCGAATTAGAGAAGAAAGAAGCATTATTGGAATTACGCTTACCAGAGCTAGAAAAGTGGTATTGAAAGCGATGGACAACCCACTTGTCACCCCACCAAGAGCAGATCGCATCTGGCCGCCAATGGCAGCAGTATCCATACTGCGTACGAACGTTGAAAACTCTCCGACTGACTGCCCGATACCAAACACAGTTCCGATGAATCCAAGAATTGGAATTGCCCAGATGAGGACATTTATAAGGGTGTATCCGTTCTGAAGTCTGTTGAAATCGATTTCCGCTTGGTAATTAAGTATCTGGTGCAGTTCTTCTTTTTTGGGAACAACCCTTAGATAGTGAAGAATTCTGCGTAGTCTTACGAAAAGAATACTCGCTTGAAAGTGCTTGATTTTTTTTTTGGCCAAAAAATTCCCGATTTGCTCAATTCTAATATCAACATCTTTGACAAATATTCCTTCTGACAGGGAATTGGTTAATTCTTTCTGGCGGAATGCAAGGTAGGTTTTGAATTGGATGCGATGCTGTCGCCATTTGAAGAAAATAAGAAATATGGCCCAACAGCTCAGGCCGAAAATTAGTTCTGAAATACGTCCATCAAGAAGATCATGAATATAGTCGCTTCTAATCTGGGGCAGAGGGAACACTAGATAGAAAATTGAGGTGAAAATTAGTGCAAGGACCAGAGATCTTAGAAGATCGAGGAGATCTGTGGAAGAACGATCGGCTAGGTAAGTTGCACAATTTTGACAGTATATCGCTTCGTCAGGGTTGTTCTGGGCACAATTCAAACATTTCATCCAATTCCTTTATTTCTCAATTGCTGCATGTATTCCGCCCATTCTAGAGGAAGCAAATAGTTTTTCTGGATATTGCAGCTTTTGCAACTGGGAACGAGATTTGACTTCGTTGTAAATCCCCCGCGAGCAAGAGGAATAAGGTGATCCATCGTCAATTCCTTTGCTGGAAAGGATTGCTCACAATAGTAGCATTTGTTTGATGCACGACGATTTTTCCACCACTGCGACTTTCGAATTTCCTTAGCTTTTCTTCTTTCCTTTTGGATATGATCCGCATCTGCAGCCTCAAACCAATTCTCCAAATTTTTCAATACTCTCCCCCCACAGCCCTTCTACTCCAAGAGGCTCCTGTCTCTTCAAATCCCCGAGGAGTAGATGTAAGTCGTCTCAATCCTGTTCCATCAACAAACATCACGTACAATTTAAAGATTCCTGTTCTGTCGGCTGCAAAGACTATTTGGCGACCATCAGGAGACCACGTCGGCTTTTCTGAATCAAATCTTCCAAAAGTTAACTGTTGGTAATCATCACCAAATGGATCCATCAGAAATATTTGATTCCGACCATTTACACTACGAGAGAAGACGATTCGGGTGCCATCAGGGGACCATACTGGATCGCTATTGCTGAAGCCATCAAAAGTTAGCCTATAAATTGATCCAGATTCCATATCTCTCATGTAAATCTGCTCTCTGCCAGTTCGGTCAGAGACAAAAACAAGGTTGTGGTTATCTGGTGAAAGGGTAGGTGCTGTATCAATGCTACTGTGGCGAGTCAGTCGTTGGGTTCTTCCTGACTCAATGTCAATGTCGTAAAGGTCTACATTGGCATTCATACTGATTGTTGCCACGACTCTACTACCATTACCATACCAGGTACCGCCACTGGTTACACCATCTTCCCCCCTTCTCAGTTCATCTGCTTTATTTTTGAGTACATTGTGCATCCAAATGGTTGTACCTCTGTTGCCAACAGTTGTGTAAATCAATTTAGTGCTGTCAGGAGACCATCTTGGTAAAAGGCTAATCTCCTTGCTGTTGGTCAGACTCCTCAACCCCATCCCGTGGGTGTTAGTCAGAGCAATAATTTTTTTTCGACCTGGCTGCTTCAAGGTAAAAGCAATAGAAGTCCCAAGGATTCCCTCAATTCCGGTCAGTTTTTCGGTAATCTGGTTGACACCGCTAATAATATCTGTCTCACTAATTTCATCTTTATCAATGGGCAGCATCTCACCCAATAAAACATTCCCTTGCAGATCTGCAACAGCGAATTCCAGCCCACTTTTACGCTGATTGAGTTGTATTTGCATTTCCGCTTCACGTTTTGCCTGACAGTAATCATAAGTTGAATTTACAAGTGTAAATACACCGCTCCAGCAGAAATTTCTTTCAATATTTCTGGCCCATCTTTTTGATAGAGTTATATCGAGATTTGGATCTACTTTTAGCTCTGCAGAAAATCTCGAAAAGTCTATACCACTGACGATAACTTCTTCACTTGAATAAGTCTGCGCAAGTGTTGGTGAGAGTAAGCCCAAAAAGATCAGGACCGAAAACATCCAATGTTTCATATCTTTCCTTCCTCAGGGTTGAATTCTGATTGTCACGATGTAGGGTGGATTTTCACCTAACTCTTGAGGGAGTCTCGGAAACTTAATAGCCTTCATCCCAGTCATAACAACCAAATCAAATTGTTTAGAGCCACTACTTTCCTTGATACGATAA
>AGAU01000474.1 GCA_000224765.2 SAR324 cluster bacterium JCVI-SC AAA005
ACCCGGAGAAAGCTACGAGGCGCGCCAGCAACGCCTGCGCGAAGGAATTGCTACACACTACCAAACACTAGCGCAATTGGCTGCTCCTTGGAAGCAACGCGGCCAATTTGTCTGCGCAACAGGTCATTTATTTGTAGCTAACTCTCAGTCTAGTGATTCGGAAAAGGAGATTCACATTGGCCTACAGGATCGCTTTCCTGTGGCAGACTTTCCAGATTTCTTTGATTACCTCGCGCTGGGTCATCTGCATCGACCTCAGCGAGTAGGAGGATTGAATCGTGTTCGCTATTCCGGGTCCCCGTTGCCGTTGAGCTTCAGCGAACGTCAGGATTCCAAGTCGGTTCTCCTGCTAGAAGTGGAAAAAGGAACCCTGCAACAGGTCTGTGAACTACCTTTGCCAGTTCCACGTCGACTGTTGCGTTTGCAGGGAACGGCCGAAGAAGTCTGTGAAAAGCTCCATGCGCTAGAGGAACCAGCAGGTGAATTTGAAGACTGGGTTGAAGCTAGGATACAGCTGGAATCTCTTGAGCCAGAGATTGATCGTAAATTACAGGAGATCGCTGAAGCCAAGCCTTGGCTTCAGTTGCTCCAGGTGCGCACGGAGTACACACACCAGGCAAGCGGACTGGAGGAACAAGTACCTGTCCAGAATCTGGAAGACCTGCAGCCCAGAGAAGTCTTTCAAGAACTGTGTTTATCTCATGCGCTTGCTGAAGAGGAGACCCAGCATCAACTCAGCACTTTTGAAGAGTTACTGGCACGTCACGAGGAGGCAAAGAACCAATGAGAATTCTGCGCCTACACCTTCAGAACGTTCACGCCCTGCGCAATCAATGGACGATTCAATTCGACCAATTTCCTCTTTACGAAGCAGGATTATTTGCAATCACGGGTCCGACAGGTGGGGGTAAGAGCAGTCTATTGGATGCAATGATTGTTGCCCTCTACGGCCGAGTCCCTCGGTATGGGCATAACACCCCTACGGAGTTGATGACACGGCATACTGCTGAGACCCTGATAGAGCTGGATTTTTCCGTTCAGCAGGGTCGCTTCCGAGCACGTTGGAATCTACGTCGAGCCCGTGGCCGATCAACAGGCAGAGTTCAGCCGGCTCGTCATGAGCTACAGAATCTGAAAACCAACCAAACCCTGGACCTGCGCTCTAGTGATGTTCCCAAGGAAGTTGAGAAGCTTACGGGTTTGAACATGGAGCGCTTTCTCCGTTCTGTCATTCTGCCACAAGGAGACTTTGCCGCGTTCCTGCGAGCCAAGGAAAAGGAACGGGGAGAGTTGCTGGAGGAGTTGACGGGTCTGCATGTTTACTCTGAGCTGAGCGAGTTAGCCTACAGCTGTAGTCGAGAATCTCGAGAAGCGTTGGAAAAACTCCAGCAGCAACTAGGTACGCTTCCCCTGCTGGAAGAAGAAGCATTGCGCACCCTCCGACAGCGTCTTGATGAGTACCTGCAACAGCGTCCGAAACTGCAGGTTGAAGAACAACGACTGCAGGCTGAGCTCGGGTGGTTGCGTCAGTTAGGAGAGAGCCGAGCGGCTTGTTCTCGACTGGAGCAGGAGGTTGCTACTGCTCAGCAGGCCATTGCAGCCTTTGCCCCAAAGCAGCAGCGCTTGCAAAGGCATCATCAACTGCAGCCTTTCCAGCCTCAGTGGCAAGCCCAGCAAAAGCAGGCGAAGCAGTTGGAGCAGCAGCAATTCACCCAGCAAAGCATGCGGGAGGATCTGAACCTCAAGCAGCAGGAAGTTCAACAGCTGGAAGTATATGCGCAACAGGAGCAGAAACGTTTGCAGGAGCAGGAGCAGCGATACCAACAGCTAGCTGAACCAATTCGCTTGGCTTTGGAAAAAGATATACAAATTCAAAATCAGCTAGTGCGTTGGGAGTCTCGTCAGCAGGAACAAGACCGTCTTGAACAAACTATCCATCAACAACTTCAGGAACTCCTCCAGGAAGATGCCTGGGTTCAGCAGGCTGTACTGCGTCAACAGCAACGCCAGCAACGGCTTGCAGAACAGAGTGACTGCCAGCAGTTGGAACAGAAACTTCCAAGGTTACACAGTGTTTGGCAGCAATGGCAACAAAACAAGCAGCAATGGCAACAAAAACAGGCTGCTCTTGGTCGATGGGAAGAACAACAAGCCAGAGATGTCCAGCAATTCTCAGAACTTCAGCAATTGCAAAGTAATCTTGCCCAAGAGGTCTTACCGTTGGAGCAACGTGCACAGACACTCCGGGAGCAAGAAGAGGTACTGTTAGAAGGGCGCTCTCTTGGAGATTGGCAGGTAGCTCAGCGGGAAGCACATCGTTTTCTCCGGTTGGGAGAGAAACTGAACGAACTGAGCCAACGCTTCCAGGACTCTCAGTTGGAGTATGCCAAGTATGAGCAACAGGAGCAGGAGCTTCAGCTGAAATTCGTGCAGCTAGGAGAGCAACATCTTCATCAAGACAGCTTACTGCAGCAAACCAAGGAGCGTTTGCATGACAAACAGCGCCTGTTGGAGCAGGGCCGGCTGATCCGTGATTACGAAGCGGCTCGCACCCAACTACAGCCGAATCAGCCTTGCCCTCTCTGCGGTTCTACCGAGCATCCCTTTGTGACTTCGAACGAAGCTCCTTCTGTGGAACAAGAAGCGGAGTTGGTGGAGCACTTGAAGCAGCGCTGCAAAGAAATTGATCAAGAGCTAACAAATCTTCAACGAGAACAGACTCAACTCAAGGCTCGCTCAGAAATTACACACGAAAGATCTAGGCAACTCCAACAGGAAGCACAAAAAATTCAGTCAGCGTTTGATGATGTGAACTCACAAATCCCCAAAGAGATTGTCAGGCCACTAGCAGATCTGGTGGGGATTCAAATGCTACATTTGTCTTGGCAAGAACAATTTCAGGTGACCGAGCAGAAACTTGGTGCTATTGAAAAGCTGGATGGGATACGTCGCCAGCTTCAGGAAGAGCAAACTGTGCTGATGAACAAACGCTCTGAATTGAATGAGAGACAAGCCGCTCTAAAAGAGCGTCGCCAGCTTCACCAACAGCAACAAGAAGACCTGGAAACACAGGTCAAAGAAGACCAACAGGCTGTGCTTCAATTGCAAGAAGTTTGGCAGCAGCAAGTGCAGGCGATTGGTTGGGAAGAAGAAGCAGGCATGGAGCCAGAATCTTTGTTGGCTAGCTTACAAGAGAAGTGGCAAGCCTTCCAAAAACAGCAGCAGGCTGAAGATCGGGAAGGTCCTGAACTGTCTCAACGCCAGCAACGATTAGAACGAGACCAGGCAACACTACGCCAGCAAGAGCAGCAGCAGCAAAGCCTAGCTGGAGAACAGCAGCAGGAATTGGCGAAGCTCCAGTTGTTACAACAGCAGCGACTTGAGATCTTGGAGCATCCAGATCCCAGAGCTTTGGAACAGGAACAGCAATCTCAGCTTCAGGCCCATCAAGAAAAACAGGCAGCAAGTAGCCAAATTTTTGAGCTGAAAAGTCAGGCTCTGCAGCAAGAACAGCAGCGTCTGCAGTGGATGGAAGAGGAGTATGCTTGTGGGCGGCAAGAGCATGTGCAGAACCAAGAAGAACTACTCTTTGCACTGCAGGCGTTGGGATATGCCTTGATTGCAGAAGCCGAGGTGGCCTACCTCGAACCTGTGGAAGCCAAAGAATTGGAGCAGCAAGAACAGCAGTTGAATCAGCAACTGTCGATTAGCCGTCACGACTTGGGTAACGAGCAGATGCGCCGTGCTTCTTTGGAACAGGAAGTACGCATCCAGCAGACTGAGGAAGAACTTCAGACACAACTGGAACAACTACGATTGCAGCAGGATGAGTTGTCACAGCAACTAGGAGGAGTACAGGTTCAACTGGAAAAAGATACAGAACAGCGCCAAAATCAGCGAGCACTTGCAGATCAAATCGAGAAACAGCAGCAGGAACACCAACGCTGGGCGTTGCTATCTGAGTTGATTGGTTCAGCTGATGGAACCAAATTTTCTCGGTTTGCCCAGAGCCTGACGTTAGCACATCTGGTGAATCTGGCGAATCATCACCTGCGGAAACTCTCAGACCGTTATCAGTTGCAGAAGCGTGAAGGAGCCTGTGTTGAGATGGACATCGTGGATCGCTATCAGGCAGACGCCGTGCGCTCCTTAGAAAGTCTTTCTGGGGGAGAAACCTTTCTGGTCAGCTTGGCGCTGGCATTGGGATTATCTGATCTGGCACGGCGCAACTATCCGATTGATTCTCTGTTCATTGATGAAGGTTTCGGTACGCTGGATGCCGATACCCTTGATACAGCACTGGCTGCGCTGGAGACACTGCAGGCTGGAGGCAAGACGATTGGGATCATCTCTCATGTGGAGGCTCTCAAGGAACGCTTGACGACACAGATTCAGGTGCGCAAGAATGACAGTGGCAATAGTACCCTGGCTGTGATCCCCAACCCATTAGCCAAAAATCAATCCAAACACTTTGTCTCTCCCTAACTGGAATAAGGATGGACCCAGACGATGCGCGCCCTGAATACCAGGGCTGGTGGATCTACATTGATCCTGATGAACACCTTGTTGAACTGGTGGATCTAGATTTGGATCTGACCACGTTGTGTGATCTGCTCCGCTGTGATGCCACTGACCTGATTGAGCTAAAAGAGCCATTCCTAGGCTATGTTGATGGTGAAGGAGAGTGGCAGGAGCGTCAGACCCGTTGGTACCTGCAGGGCCAGGAGTGCTGGGGACCAATGGTAGTGTTTCGCTATTTGTCTGAAGAGGAAGGGCCGGGTTCCTGCTCTTATGAAGACCTAGAGCAGTTTGAGGAGTGGGTGGATTTTGACTGAATACATTGGCGATGGCAGACCAGACTCTTTTGAGTCGCCTGCCATCAGAGGAATGTTCTTAGCTAAGATTCTGTTGTAATGAATCCATCAAAGTGAGCAAGCTTGTTCAAGCTGCCCAAGAAAACCGCTGGAAGTGACCGTTCCGCATTCCAGTAGAATCCTCCCAGTCGATGCCAAAGGCGTGAAATTCACTATTGGTTACTTTAGCTAGAGCGAGTCTGGAGTTGGCTGGGTGAGGCACGTGCTCTATATAAATTGGTTCACCATCTTCGTTAGCTCCAGGCAACCCTTCTACGGACAGGTTTACAAGTTCGCCTGCTTTGAGAGAAAATTTGAGGCCTCCTCCTTCAATTGTTATTGTCCTCTTTTCGATACCCGCCATTTCTCCAACCAAAGGTGCCAAAGCAGCCATTGGGCCTCCCACTGAGCCTGATGCAATCTGACCGATTGCATCAGCCTGAGCGTCGTCAGCTTTCTCATCAATGATCAAACCAACTTTGATGTTTCCGTCTACCATGGGCCCTGGGGAGTGCAGTAGGACAACAAAAGATAATCCATTGAGCCTAATTCCATCTTTTTCACCGCTATCAATCCTCATCGCAATAGCAGCTTTACAATCACCTTCAGTTGGTTGTGCTGACAAGTTCGAGGTTATACACGGACAGAGGAAAGCACAATTACAGGCTTCTACATATTGCCCTTCAATATTCCATCCCATTTTCTATCCTCTTTTGAAGATTAAACAGAAATCATCATCCAGCAGCCCCAGATGACTAACATGAAACCAAATCCGTACCCGATCCAGTGCCCTGAGGGCAAGGTCTTTTCAGCTAAAACATAGAGTGCTAAGCCCCCAATCCACCATAAATTCATGATCCCACCAAAAAAGAGCAGTGCCATCAGGAACCAACAGCAACCAAGGCAAAATGAGCCGTGGTCAATTCCCATGATGAGTGCTCCTTTTAATCCTGGTCTCCAGCGTGTCATCAGAAATGTAAGTGGCGAACGACAATGTCGCAAACACGCGTGTTTCCAGGGTGTAAACTGCCATAGTCCTGCAGCAAGTAGTAGCACACCCCCGAGTGTAGATGACGTCGAAACCATCATCTTATTCAAGAGTTGTACTCCTTCAAGGGCCCATTGAGCGATGACTGCAATCGCACTGAATACAGCCCAGGCAAGGAGATACCCTGAAGCAAAAACGGTTGAAGGCAAATGGGCTTTACCTGTCTCTTGCTTGTCATGTTTGGCGCGAGCAAAGAGTAGAATAGTTGGACTGGCACTTGGCAGCATCATGGCGATCATCATGATCCACCACATGAAAAACATAATTGTCGCGTACGCAAATGTCCATGAGGGCATCTCAGCGGGCATTCGCATACCGCCTCCAGTAGCAAGATCGATCCCCGTCATCATAGTGGCAGGCATTCCCGTACCCGCACCTTTGATCACAAACAGCCAACTGCTGAGAGTGATGGCAGTCAAGAGCGCTACAACTATCCAGCGGTCATAACGCAGAATACTTTCAAGAGATCTTGCCATAGAATCGTCCGTCTTTGAATCTCAACCATGTTTTTTCACCGCTAGTACGGCAAAAAATTAGACATTAAAAAACCAATTTAACCAATTAAATGATAGCTTTTGTCAAGAATTGCAATATTTTTCTGTTCTGGAGAATTCAAAATGACTAGTTCGTAGTACTATTTAGATATGGACTTAGCGTTGATTAGCAGAAATTTTTGCTGAGTAGGCAACTTGATGATCTCTAATCGGAGCATTCATCACATCATCCACCAATTTGTCTACATCAGCGCCAGTCAACGTCTGCAGGAAAGAGGGCAATTGCTGTTTTTCTGCTGGAGTCAACCAGAACGGGCGTACCAGAGGAGGCAGCTTTCGGTTGGCAATGTCGCAGTGATCGTAGAAATTGATCACTGCCGCTAAGCCCGGTAGAGCACCGTTGTGCGCTTAGGGTGAGGTCAGAGTAACGTTTTGTAAGTTAGACGTGCGATATTTCCAGCGATCAGCCGGGCTCTGAGTGATCTCATAGGGACCTGAATCACTGGTGATGGTTCGACCAAGAAATTTTTCTGTTCCCTACCATGCATTCAACTTATGATTGGGGCTTGATTGTCTACCTGATGAGTTCTATCGCGCCGCTGTTTCTGCTTTGCAATCGGGCTCTACGTCAACTCCCTGTGTGCGTAGCCTGCCTGATGGCTATCCTCACCGTTCCACTAAGCTGTATCCTGTCATGGTTACTGCTGAACGAACCGCTCACCTCTTTCCTGCTATTGAGTGGTGCTCTGGTTGTTCTTGGGGCACTGATTCATCAGATAAGAGGGTTCCGTTCAAGAAGTCTTGCTGTATAATCTGCGGTTCATATTTGGTCAAAACATTCTTGTTCCAAGATCGTATTTCCGTGAATCCCGAATTTTTGTGATGTTGATTACATAGCAGAAAGAAACTCAGGCATGCTGGCTCACCAGACGATTTTAGAGGACTGGTTATCCCAACTTTTTACTGCGGCAGGGTGTCCTACGGATGAAGCCCAGCTGATTTCAATTCATTTGGTGGATGCCGATGCCTCTGGGCATCCAAGCCATGGAATTGTTCGAGTACCTCGGTACATGGACTATATTCAGCAGCAGAAAGTACGGACAGTTTGCGCTTATACAACCTTGATGTCTTCTGGTTCCTTGCGCCTCTTTGATGGGCAATACAGCTTTGGTCAGGTGCTTGGACATCATGTGGTCCGCGAAGCCTGTGAGATCGTTCAATCAGAGGGGCTTGCGCTGATTGGTCTACGCCACGCAGGCCATTTGGGCCGTATTGGTCGTTGGGCGGAGTTACTGGCAGATCAAGGGCTGATTTCTCTGCACTTCGTCAATGTCGCAGGCTCACGAATCGTTGCTCCATTCGGAGGACGTGAGGCACGACTTTCAACGGCCCCAATTGCAATTGGAGTTCCTCGTTTTCTTGACTCTGGGGTGTCGGATCATTTCATTCTTGATTTTGCGACAAGTCGTGTCGCCGAGGGTAAGATCCTGGTCAGCCTAAAGACTGGAACACCACTTCCGCCAGATGCAATGGTCGATGAAACGGGGGCTGATTCTGACTATCCAGTGACGATCTACGGTGGAACCGCCACTTCCGGGGTGCCCAACCCAAGAGAAGGAGTAGGAGCCATTCAGACGTTTGGTGAACACAAAGGATCGGGGCTTGGCCTTGCCTGCGAGTTGTTGGCAGGAGCCCTGACTGGTTCGGGCACTAATGTGTATGAAAGACCTTTCTGCAACGGAATGCTCTCGATTGTTTTCGATCCTGCAAAGTTTGACTACGGCAACGGAATGCGAAAAGAGATTGAAGATTTTGTCACTTCGATCAGAAATTCAGCACCACGCTACCAGGATCAGCCTGTGCTGATGCCTGGTGACCCAGAGCGTACAAAGCGCAGGGCTGCTAGGATGAATGGTATTGAACTCGGACAGTCGATTTGCGATCAGTTAATTGAGATTTCAACAGAACTTGGTGTGATCATCCCCAATCCACTAGGTGGCTGAGTTTTAGATGAATGTTTCTTCAGCGAAGATAAGCCCCGCCCCGCCCCAGCGCACAGATGGAGAAATGAACAAAACGCCAATCATTGGTAATGCTTTCCTCTATAGAACTAACACATGTGAGAAATCAAGGCCCGATTGCGTATCGTGAAGTTCTTCGGGGTGAAGGGTTCAGCCAGAGGTGTCATGCGTTTTCCAGAATGAGATAGGCTTGGTGGATACGCTGCTATGAAGTGGTAGGAGGCTGGGGGGGAGTCCGTTTGTCAGCGATGTAATCGGCAATGTAGGCACGCAATC
>AGAU01000473.1 GCA_000224765.2 SAR324 cluster bacterium JCVI-SC AAA005
ATCTACAATAAAAATAGACTGTTTTTGAATGCCTGTCTCTGTAGCTCCACCCCCTCCAGATACATTGTCTATATCTACAATAATACTTTCATTATCATCATTGAGTAAATCGTTGAGTGCGGTGATAGTAGCATTCCCTGAAAGTGAACCAGCAGCGATGCTGATACTAGATGTCGAAATCAAGTAGTCAGTACTCAGTGTTGCATTTCCAGATAATGTAAGGTTAATAGTCGCATTTTCAGAAGAGGTTTTACTGAGAGTAGCTGTCAGAACAGATAATCCGCCATTTTCAGGAATACTTGATGAGCTTGCAGTGAGAGTGACTCCTGGAGTTCCACCTGAGGACTCTCCTGCGACCAGTGTAGATGAATGGGCAAGCCCTTTGATTTCTGCTGATAAAAGCAGACGATTGTAAATTTGTATTTCGTCAACGTCACCTTTTAGCGCATAATTTGAAGTTAGTCCTAGGTCAGGATCCGGATTAAATCCAAGATAGAGTGGACCCCCTCTCGAGATATTTAGTACAATCAAACTACTGTTATCTGCAGCTTCACCATTAATGAAGAATTTGAGCGGGTTATTGTTGGCACCAAGATATTCATAAGTAACAGCAACATGATTCCATTTCTGTAGAGAAAGGTTGTCACGGCTTTCTAAGAATGTCGTAGATGCGTTTGCACCACCGGGTTGTCCATTGAATTTTAATTTGCCGTCACCGTCGACGAGTAATCGGAACCCAGAACTGATATTGTCTCTGTTGGACATCAATATACTGTTGTTGTCGAACACAGGCAGAGAACCTAGCTTAACCCAAAAACTGACTGACCAGTTACTACTTGCAGGCTTGAGGGTTGAGTTGTCAGGTAATCTGACATTGTTGTTATAATTTAAGAAGCTGACTTCTGCTTTAATACCGTAATCACCACCATTCATTTGCCTAATGTAATTTTGAAATGATGAACCGTTCCAGTTCAATTCAGTATCAGTGTAGATGTAATATTCACTCCAGTTTGAGTCTGCTGATTTGAAGGTAATATTGCCATCCCACAAATCAAACAACTGAAGCTTTTTGACATCGGAGTTTGTTATTCCTGAAGGGAATTCTCTATTATCTATTCCAATTCGATATCTCTTATTTGTAGAGTCATAAGAATAAATAACTACCCACTCAACAGATCCACCTGTGGTAACCGCTTTTGTTACATTATCAGTAAAAGAGATTGCTTTTAGTGAAATGTCGAATCGGTCAGTTGTATTATCAGCATAAGAATTTATGCCATGCAGTCCATTACCTGAATAATCGAGGGTGTCATTATCAAATGGATAGTAGGCAAC
>AGAU01000472.1 GCA_000224765.2 SAR324 cluster bacterium JCVI-SC AAA005
GGCACGAGAACTTGAACCAGCACGGGCGCTGCGTTCTGAACTGCGATGCTGAAGAGTTAGTGTAACCTCTGTTAGATTGCTGGTGTCTCCCTCCTTTGGCAAAGGAGCGCACACAGTGAGTAGAAAAGTGAGCGAAATGAAGAACAGCGCATGTAGATATGCTGTTGGTGGAAGCATTAGAGTCAGTTTTACAGGTCAGAAAAGGCGTTAAGTAAACATTTCTAATCGTATTCGGAAATTAACTCAGTTGCGGGATCTCATGCAACATCTATCCTACTTTTCTTACTTCAAAAAATTCTAATTTGATTGAAGTTGGCAGGTTGGCCTCAATTGTTCAGTTTGATTGGATCAAAGTTAGAACTTACTACTGGCAATATGCCGAGATTCATAAAGTCGAAGCCAGATTTCATATGCTAACAGTTTTAAGCTAAAGATTTTAATGTAGTCTCTGAGGTCTACCTAGCCTAAAGCCAACTGGGCCAGCAATTTTTTGTGGCGGCATATTTTCAGGTCTATCAACCCTATGGCTGCTTTTCAGGTAAATCGAGACAGTATGTTGATGTTCAAGCAGAGCAACTCCTTCTGATTAAGGACGCCTATCAGATTGAGGAGATTTTGATTAGTTTGCAAAGGACTGAAAACATAATGGTGATGCTGGACTTCGTGCTGTCCAGGCAGACTGTTGGAAAGATTGGAATTGATTTCCTCAAGGGTAATTACTTTGAAAACTTCATCTTTTGATGCGTTTTAAGTTTGGAGTAATAGAAGCGATGAATTACACAAAAAGAATTTGTCTTAGTGCGGTCGATGCGCTCTCCGTAGGAGCAATGCTTTTGGATGCCTACTTAGGATAAATTAAATAAGTAATTTTTTCAGTAGTTTGCAGGGTTTGTAATAGGGGTTCTGAAGCTTTTTTGTTACAAGGGTAACTACGACTTGATGGTTATTAAATATCCAGTCTTTAAATCTTAGGACCAAAAGTCCAAAGCTCAATGCAATCGAATATTGTTTAGATTGAGAACGTTGCTTGCGGTGGCAGAATTTGTAGTAGATCCATTGCCAAGCTGACCAATACTATTATACCCCCAACATTTTGCAGAGCCATTGTCCAAAGCAGTGCATGTATGTTTTTGACCACAACTGATGGATTTGACGTTGGTAAGGCCAGCAACAATTACAGGAATTAAGCGTTCAGCGGTAGTTCCATCGCCAAGT
>AGAU01000471.1 GCA_000224765.2 SAR324 cluster bacterium JCVI-SC AAA005
TACATTGAGTGCAGAAAATAGTTTATTGGCAGCCGCCTCACGATCTTGGGGGTTATCAACCATTCCCTTAAATGCCTCGTTGCTATACTTTGCTCTGGCCAGATAAAGTGCCATAATTACTCATTACTTTTTGATATATAATTATACTGCAAGCATTAGCGCGTCAAAGGACAAATCCCAACTAAATAGTCAGTAAATGAAAATTTCAATAGATTTTTTCAAGTACCAGCAGATTTGCAAACCTGGATCTGAGACTCAAGGCAAGGCTCAGTTCCAAAACGCATCACAGGGTGCCTCATCCTTGTCGCCATCCAGTCAAATGAGTTCTCATTGATTTAGAAAGGCTCTCGCTTACTCTAAAAATTCTTTTGCCTTCAATAGCATTTGCTCTTATGGACCACTCACTCTCAAACCCGCTGCGGGGACTGTTGGTTGGCCTACACTATTTAAGTACAATTTATCTCAAGTGTTCAGGCGGCAACAAGACTTAACCTCCAAGTAATTCTCGTAAATCCAATAACACTCACCGATCAGAAGTCAATCTGCACTTCAGCTTCACTGCAACCCAAACCCTAGCGAAGTTGACTTAGTATGCCAGATTGAGTGGAAGCCATATGCTGCGCCTTTTGCTCCCTTCTAACGATTAATGCGAAGATCGATACAATCAACGGGTCTGGAACATCCAGATCGTTGGCGTAGTTATGCGCTCTCATGACCAGTTGGCTCCAGATTCATAGGATTCCTTGAGCGGTACAACGTGATCAATATGAAGCTTAATGGTATCGGTGATGGTTCTATGAAAAGATGGATCTTTCCAGTTTCCTGACACCACCCTGATAATTTTTGAAGACTTGAACACAACTGTCGTGGACTCCTCAATCAACACCTTATGGCGAGCGTTCTGGAAATCACGGTCCTTATCAATCCACTCTTGTGGTCGTATTTAAAGTAACCTGTGGAGTCACCTAAACTGATGTGGACAGGATAACAAGCGACAGTGAGAAAACCAAATATCGCATTGGATATGTTTTGGCGAGGGATGTTTTGGTAGGAAGTCAAACATACATTTTAGCAGCAGTGCTGATTCTTTGAACTGAAAATGTGTGCAGTTTTTTACTTCTTTGCTGTCAATCGACAAAAAATAGTTTGAGATTTGAATGAAATTTATGACTGCCTTTGATCTAAATTTTCCATCCTCATTCCGATTGTTTTAATTGCAGCAAGCCCTTTGACAGATTCTCTAATGCAACCGTTTTCAGGGAGCCACGGTATTTAAGTTCAATTTAATTTTCTAACTTTCGCTCAGATTTTAGTGGATCATCAAATACTCAGATAATGATTTCCAGTCCCATACAAGAATCCGCTTTGAAAGAAATTTTTGTTTTCCAAAATCTGAACAAAATAAGGTTCTAGACAATCATTCACTTTTAGCGAGGGCTGTGTAATCTCAAACTTCTAAACAAAATTGAACTTCATCCACAGTACCAATCAATCTTTAAAATCTCTTACAATAGAACTTTAAGTTCGGACTGGTCATTTATCACCGCAGCACATTACGACAACAACACTACCAAATTCTATCGCAAAGGTTTGCTGGTTGGATCAAACACCTCCCTCCGCGAAGTTTCATTTACTTAGGATTGGAATCAATCATGGTGGATGGACCAGAAATCCAAACAATGATACTGGTCACAATCTTTGGTAAGACTTCGTTGACGAAGAAAAAAATATTGCATAGCGTTGGATCTGGATGAGATTAATAACTTGTACACGATAAATTGTCCTTGAAAAATATATAGTCTTTTAACACCGATATCTGAATTGGGGACTTGGTAAAACTGGATCACCAACCCTGATAGCAGAGTAATACTGTCCATAAACGCATTATGCTCCTGTACTTAATCTAGTTCATGTGTCGTTGTGTCCACCAAATTTTTTCACTAACTACTCATAATCTTCCCAGTTCCATTCAAAGTATTCACTAGGATCAAAATCTAAAGGATTTGTAGATGTCTTCTGCGCTATGATCTTTCCATCCTGATAATGCACCGCGGTGATGCGCACTGCATAATCTGGTTCAGAACCACTGATTTCAGTGTAATTACGCTTTACAAAGCATTCGATACACAAAAATTCTTCGCTTTCATAGATGATTTGGAAATGCCCAATGGTCATTACGGCATTTAGTGTGGAAGTGATGACCTTGTCATCTTCCAAATTTGCTTCAATGCCAGTTCTGTAATCAAAGGATTTGTAATCTACATGATAGATTTGATCTACGAGAAAAAAATCACCCTTATACCCAAGTCTCCATGCATCTACATAGTCTTCTGCTTTGGTCATTTTCTCACTTGTTGATAGAATTTCACTGTTCAACTGAAAGTCACTCGTATTTTTCCCAGTTCCAGTCTTTGTCTTCGCTGGGGTCGCAATCCAGTTCTCTACTATCAGTTTTCTGAGTAATTATTTCTGCATCTTTGTGGGTGGCGTAAGTAGTAGCACAATAAATATCCCATAATACTTGAATCGGCTGTAAACTTAGATCGTCAGATCCTCTTTACTTTTGACACGACCTCATAGGCACCAAGAATAGTGGTATCACTGAGTGTTGAAACCACAACTTTATCGTCATTCAGATTGGATTTGATGCCAGTTGTGAAATCAATAGTTGAATAGTCTGGATGGTAAAGTTTATCAACCTGTGAAAAATCTCCTTTAAATCCAAGTCACCACGCTTGCTCATAGCTTTCCGTTTTAGTCATTCGCTCCTCTTATTCTGATGTTCGTGATCTAAGTTCACTTTTGGTGCAAGCGTTTCGATTATTTTTCAATCATTCGTAGTCTTCTCAGTGCCAGTCTTAACTTTACGAGGGATGATAATTTGGTTCTTTGAACTTGGCTTCTAAGTTAAGGATAAATTACAATTCCATTCATTGTCAGTAGAACTGTTTGTTAATCTAGGGATACCCTTTTGGTTAGCGAAAGCTTGCCAATCTTCAAAGGTAGCATCTATGGCTACAATCATCTCCTGAAGCTATCTCACGACCTAACATGTCCAAGATTACGCTTCAGATAGTTCATGATCTAAGTCTTCATAGTGATGAATAATTTTTCTATATTTTTAAGTGACTTACTGAGTAACTGAGTAAATTGCATCTGTACTTTTCAGTTTGTAATGATAGTGCAAATGTACCTAATTTTCATCTTAATGGATGACTTGTTAAGTTCCACCATCAAAATTATCTCATAAAGTCTCCCAAATCGTATTTACTTGGTCTCAATTTTTTATTGCGATTGGCACCAAAATTATTTTCATAAGTACAATCAGGTTGCACAAATATATATTAAGCTGAGAATTATTCTTCTCTCAAATAGATCAAAACTGTAAACCCTGAAATTATTCTCCTCAGTTCATTTTCTGCTCCCTATGCTGGTATATGTGATTAGATTACTGCGATTGAATAATCCACCAAATGTCTGCTAATTACTTATAGTCTTCCCAGATCCAGTCCTGTTCTTCACTGGGATCATAATCTAGTTCTTCAACTTCAGATTGTTGAGTTATAATTAGCCCGTCTTTGTAGGTAATAGAGGTTGTCACTGAAGCGAATACTTCTGCATCTCTATGCCGATTGTATCTGTGAATACGCAGAAAATCGATACTTTCACTTAGAACTTTGGAATTTGTGGCGGTCAAAATCTCATTAAAAGTTTCGACTGCCGCTTTCTCTGCCTCTAGATTAACTTCAACTTCTGCGTAAGCATCAAAAGCTCTATAATCTGGATGATAAACTTTATCGACCAGTGAAAAATCACCCCTGCTTGCAAGTCGCCATGCCTCATCAAACGATTCTGCTTTCGTCATTCTATCTCCTTATTCTATTTTCAGCGATTTGACTTCCCTCACAAAAAATCCAAACTATGCTGGTCCAGATAGCTTCTAGCTTTCAGCATCCCACAAACCGCTTTCCATACATCAGTCCTGCGTTCAATTCTACTGTGTATGTTGTTGAGTAGAGATAACCCATCGATCTTGATTTTGCTCCCCATCTACGCATTCAGAAAGCGAAAGTTCCTTTGCTGACCTAGCATTCAAAAAATGGAACATCCTACTCAGTAATCTAACCATCTAGACAAATAGTTTGAATCTTGGTGTAAGTCAGGGTCAGTTGCCTAAAAGTTCGGAATGCCAGGGGGCACAATGATCCAAAATCACCACCCCATTGATAGTTGGGAGACTTGCAATAAAACTCATCATTGGCACTGAGTTAACTAATAGGTGGGAACATTTCAGAACCGTCTTTGAAAAAAGATCGCCATAAAAAGGTCTGCTCTGATGGCAAATTAATTGATCTTGGATTTAGATACCATCAAGAGAACAATCGATTTTACGTTGTCCATGAACTGCAATCAATGAAGGTCCTGAGAAGTCAATAGCGGAGAATCAAGATGCTTTCGAGGAAGTGGTAGTAGAACAGAGTACAATCCAGACTATCACTATGAAGGAATGAAGACCCTGTTTTAGGTTTGACTCCAAAGCAATGAAAATAAGAAGAAATGCGAGGATGTGTGTGAGAATTTTTACTAGTGTAAATAATAATAACTTATTTTTGTGCTTCGAAGATCAATGAATCAAAATTTTTATGAAATTGACTTTCTGCTATGTGCTACATCGTGTCAAAATAATTGATCCATTTGACACAAAGCTAATCACTAAAAAAGTCCTCACCTTTCATGAATATGTATCCATTGTGAATTCCATCAATCTTCCAGTATTGCCTTAAAACGGCGCCATCGCCTCGCTCACCCCAGTATCTCTCGTATCTGTAAGTTTGGCCACCTACCAGCTTTGTACTATTATCTCGGTTTGCTGGTCCATGTAATCCTGACCAATCTTCTATAATAGTGGTGCCATCGATTATAGTTCTCGAACTATCATCATCCTGATTACGGAAATTTACAGAATACTCTGCGCCTTCAGTGCCTGGCATAATGAAATTCCCTGTTAGCTTCATAGCAATGTAGTCGTTTTTTCCAGTATCCAGAGAATTTACAATGATATTGTTGTTACCCCAATTGTAGTTGATATCCCCAGTTATTTTGCCTGAAGTCAGTATTGCAGAGGGTGACGTCGTACACGGCCAGGGATCACTACAAGACCATGTCTGATAGCTGATACCTTGGGGTAGTGTAATGTTGTCCAATTTAGGACCAAAGATATTACCTGCCTCATCTTTAAACCAAGCTCTTATTTGACGATTACCGGTGCCGGTCAGTGTAAAGTTGTCCGTATTATTTACTGGATAAGCACGCCACCCAGCAGCAGTAGCAGATGGTGTAGTTGTTGACACATTGTCGGTGGCGAAGTAGTGACTGGCCCCAGTGATATTATCAAAAGTCAGCGTCACGGTTGAGGAAGTTGTGTTATCGGCTCCATTGTTGACCAGTATCGAATTTGCCGTTGGTAAGACATTGTCAAAGGTGATGTTATCCGTCAGGTAGCCAGAAATATTTTGCGCTGTATCTTTAAACCAGATGAAAATCTGCTTCTCCCCTTGACCTGAACTGAGTTGAAAAGTTCCTGAGGTGGCATAAGCCTGCCATCTGGAGTTGTTATCTTGTGGGTTTGTACTGTTTTCAGACAAGTACATGCTGATAGGGGCGACATCATCGGTAGCATTGTCAGTGAAGCTAACATTGTCTGAATTGGTGAAGTTGTCGTTACCCGCAGTACCAAGCAAGGAGAAGCTCAGTGGTTGCGGTGGGGTTGTGTCGAGGCGAGTAATGTTGTCGGAGAAAGGCTGGGAAACATTGCCTGCCTGGTCTTTGAAGCGTACTTGGATCTGCCGTTCTCCATAATTTGAACTTCCAAGAATGAAATTGGTGTTGAAGCTGACGTTATCGGAGGGAGTTAAGTTATCTGATCGCCATGGAGCCTTATCAAAACTGCCATTGTCCGTAATCTGGTAAGCGACAATCGGAGAGGTATCATGAGAAGTCAGGGTCAGGGTCAGGTTGTCGGAGGAGGTATTGTCATTACTAATGTTGACCCGAACACTGCCGACCATCGGAGGGATTGGGTCACGCATATTTGTGAGGGCTTTGATTTCTGCGGAGCTTAGGGATCGATTATAGATGTAAATATCATCGAGAATTCCTGTGAAATTATTTTTATTTGTTGTACTTCTTTTGCCAATGTAGAGATCACTATCATTTTGAATTTCAGGGTTTAGTTCGTAAAAAGTAATATCTTCCAATTTACCATTGATATAAAGCTTGAGTTGGTTTTCATCACTCAGAAAGCTTACCGAATGGTAAGTACCGTTATCAACTAAAGTTATTGATTTTACTGTTGGAAATGGATTAGCTCCAGCATATTTCATTCCTTTAATAAAACCATTAATACATCTAACAGAATAAGGATAATTGCTAGGATTAGCTCTACTGTCCCATTTGCTGATCAAATCGACTCCTTTATTTTTATTAGAGACACAATTATTTGTTTTAATCCAAAAATGGATAGTAAAATCCTGATTTGGCCAAAAATCTAAAGAATCATTGTCTGGGATGCTTATATAAGAATCACCGTCAAAATAATAAGCAGATTTTAAGTGATTGAAGCGATTTGCACTGAATTGGACATTACCTACATTAGAGCCATGTAAAGTATTCCCTGAATAATCGAGGGTGTCATTATCAAATGGATAGTAGGCAACAAGCCCATTG
>AGAU01000470.1 GCA_000224765.2 SAR324 cluster bacterium JCVI-SC AAA005
CCTGGAGAGTTGCCCAGTTTTCCGGAGTATCATCACCTTGCTGTAACTCTAGCACTAGCGCTGAATTGTTGACTATCACATCTTGTTGGAAGGTGAGAATCGTACCAGCAGGAATCTGGCGGACCTGCTCATGAAATCGCTCTTCTGGCGGCAAGGCTTGCTGACTCAAATCACTGACAATTCGCTCCATGATCGGCTTTACTTTATCGACCTCAAGATTGCCATAGACGACGGCTTCTACGTAGGCCTTGGAAAAGAGTTGTCGTGCATGGGCAGTCAGTTCTTTCAGTGTAACATCTGGGATAATCTTCTCATATTGACGGATCGAGTGTCGGAAAACTTCTAGCAACAGGCCTCGCTCATAGAAAGCCTGCTGATATGGTTCCTGAAGTGTGAAGTTACGATAACTCCTCAGCTTTGCATCCTGTAGAGTGGCAAAAGTTTTTTGGTCTATCTGAATTTTCTGCAATTGAGCCGCAACTCTCTCCACCAACTCCAATAACCGATCTGAGTAACCATCAAAGTTAATTTGCACTCCTTCTTTGTCGTTACGTAGGTTGAAGTCAAGACCAGCCAGACTGACCGAATACTTGAACTCATTAAGTCCTTCTTCAATCGCAGCAACGTAGAGTTGAGTCAACACCGCATGACGAGGGGTAGCATATGCTTCTGGAGTCAGAATACGTAGCATGACCCTACCCTTCGGTTGCTCAAAGCGGAAATCTGGCTGGAACCAAACACGTCCCTTGGACAGATCCACTAGGCGCTGCGGTTCTTCAACGGCATGACGCATGATTACGGTTCGTACAGACTTCTGTTGCCCCTGTGGCAATTGCAGGGAGGCAGCCAGTTCAGACCAAGATTGCCACCGGCGACTGGATTCTTGACGGAGTAAGGACATCACACTCTCTGGCAAATTCTCCTCACCCAATCCAGCAAGTGATTCGTAGTTGAAGGTGAAGGGAGCCTTCGGTTCTCGCAGGGCAATGTCTTGTGGTATGAAATCGTTGGGTACTGGAAGTGACAGGCTTGAATGACGTCTGGCAGTCTTCCATACCTGGACCCAGTGGACGCGATCCTGACGATAGGAGTATTCTGTGCCGTAGTAGCTCTCCGTACTGTCAACCTTGACACCTTGATCCACAAGAATCGCCAGCATGTTATTTGGAGTCAGGCGATAGAGCATACTATCGAACAAGTCTTTGCGGAATTCAGTCAGCAGGAACGGTGAGCGTTCCACTTCCCTCAGAGGAACAAAGCGCAATAATGCGGAGAGGGTATTGACTAGTCTAGTGCCTTCCACACGTTCGGAGAATCGATAGTTAATCTCGTTCATCCGCTGCACTTCATTGAAAATGTAACGTGGTAGGCCTTCCTCACGCAACATCCGCAGGTATTGAAACAGGTAAGTGATCACATCTCGATACCGGCCTACTCCTCGTGGGGTTAACTGGACTGTCACCTCAAAAGAAGAATAAGAATTTGTCGATGATCCCGCTCCAGCTGAGAGTTCTGTTGCCAAGTTCTTTGCCTTCAGCAGGGAGAGCAGACTGCCTTCTCCTTCGTGCCCAACTAAAAATCCCAACAGGTTCAGTGGTTGACTCGTGTAGTATTGCTGAGTAGATGGTAATGGGAAGCTGAGTGTTAGAGAACGAATCTCGCTGAGTGGCTTCACTTGCAGCAGCCGAAATCTGGAACTCGGAGCAAGATATTCTGTGGGAAACGTAATCTCATCAAGATTCCGGTCAACAATCTCGTAGAAGCGAGGCACCACCATCTCTTGCAACTTGTCGAGTGACTGCGTGCCTGAGACGGCTAGGGTCATTCGATTACTGGAGTAATAACGAGCATAGAAGTCAATCACGTCATTGCGCGTCGTGAACCCAAGAGTTTGCAGATTGCCAGTACTGAATTTTTGTAGGGGGTGTCCAGGAACGTAGGTCTGCTTGCGGACTTCGAAGAGTCTGCGAAAATCGTTGGGAATATTCTTAGAGTGTTCAGAATCAACAATGCGCCGCTCTTGTTCCAGATACTGCGTATTAAACAGGGGTGCTATGAAAAACTGGGCAAATCGATCCAGAGCCCCGTCCAGATGCTCTGGGTCAATCTCGAAGTGATAGTTTGTGTGATCTCCAGCCGTGTAAGCGTTTGTATAACCACCCCGATTGGAGACAAACTGTTGATATTCCCCAGCCTCCGGATACTTTTCCGTGCCTAAAAAGAGCATATGTTCAAGGTAGTGCGCCAACCCTTGATGCATTTCTGGATCACTCATAGCGCCAACACCCACAGTCAAAGACGCTGCGGCTTTGCGCACAGTTGGATCTGAAACCAACAGAATCTTCAACCCGTTGGGCAACAAAAAGCGCCGATAACTTCGCTGTTCAAAACGTTCATCCATCGAATCCAGAGCACTACCTAAAACTGGACCCACCATCAGCAGCAAGCACACGAACCGCATCATCAGGTTCCGGACAGACCGCATAGAAGCCTCCACTCAAAAATGTTATTGCAATATGCAATTTAGTCTGCAAGTTTTGCTATCAAGACGCAACTACAAACCACTGGGTTTTGTATTGACTCTCAAAGACTCTGCTCTAACCTGTTGCATTTGCTCAACTGGGGAGAAAACAATGGATAGTAAGGAGTATTCACAACGCGCAGAACACGTCTTTCGGCAGGTCGAACAGTTGCTGGATCGAAATGAAGATCTGCTGGACTACGACCGTACTCCGGACAAGCTACAAATCGCCTTCGAGGAACGTCCTGGGATCATTGTACTCAACACCCAGCGAGCTATTCATGAAATCTGGTTGGCAGGCAACGCCCGTGGCTGGCACTTCAAATACCAAGCAGATAATGACCGCTGGTTCGCAGAAGCGGAGCAAGAAGAATTCTATGACTGCTTCGCAAGATTGCTCAGCGATCATCTGGGAAAATCCACCACGTTCTGATACACCCCTATGAACACCGAGCGCAAATCCCTGACGGACTCTCAACGTCAAGAATTCAGTATTTTGTTACTGCTCCACCGCATTGCTAGTTCGCAAGATAAGATTCATTTCTCCTTTCTGGATCAGAATCACAAAACGATCGAATCCAATCTCAAAGCATTGGAGCAGCAAGATCTTGTTCAGCTTGACGTTGAGCAGTACTACCAACTCAGTGAAAAAGGTCAGCAAAGCTATGACCGATTGGTTCAGCAACAAGTTTCTTATCAGGCTCACTTTGAAATCTATGCATTTGTAGATTTAGGAGCAGGAATTTTTGCTGATCCAGAGACAGATCTGCTTGAAGATGAGTGCTGGGCTGACTTACGCGTAGCAGTGGCGGAACACAAGGGGATTGATCCATATCGTGTTGTATTCTTGGCTATGCTCAGCGATGAGAGTTTCTTCGCAAGCAAAGATTGGTACTTTGATCTGGCAATGGGGACGCTCTTCGATAAGTTGGAGTCCATCACCAAAGAGCAGATTCGCATTGATGAATTAAGCTATGATGATGAAGACGGGAATGAGGTGATGGGAGAAGAAGTGATTGCTGATGTGATTGAACAGGGAAGCCAGCTTGCGCAGGAACGCAGAGAACGTCAGGCCTTCGATCAAGATGTCCCCGACGAAGAGATCATCACCACCACGGTCTACCACGATGGTGGCTGGCGCTGGTGAAAAAGAGTAGGATCAATTCAGTTGCGAAGACCACGGGTGGAAGCCAATTCTTCCATTTCCATCAGTTTTTCCTCGAAGTCTAGAAGAGCTTCTTCGATTTGATCGGAATACTGTCGCAAATTCTGAAGCTGGCTAATTAGCAACTCCATTGCTTCCTTTTGCAGTGGCGCAATGGTCGGTTCACGGAATCCCTTGTTCATCAACTGATCACATTCTTCCGTGATGCGCAGCAATTCGCCTTTGATTGTTAGCAGTTCGAAGATGCCTGTGTCCTGAGGAGGAGGGGCTACTATCTCTGGTTCTTCCTTGCCTAGGATACGTTCCTCAGTTTGCATGTACTGAGAAATCTGATCCAGTAGAGTCTCGTATTTATTGACTAATTGCTCACACTGGTGCTTGTAATCGATAATGTCTTCTGGCAGTTCCTGAGAACGACGTTGCCACTTACGTAGAAGCTGGAACATGGTTTTTGTCAGGATAAGAAATTGGCAAACATGGCTTTTACTAAGAGCTTGCTAGATTCCAGAAAGAAAGTAAAGGTCACCAACTGCCTGTATCGCTTGTTTTGTTTTTCTTGTCACAATTTGCACAAATTCAGGAGCAGCAGATGGCCGTTTCGATGACAGGTTATGGCACCGCACAATTTGAACAGGACGGCTGGCTCTGCCAAGTTGAAATCCGATCTGTCAACCAGCGGTTCTTAGATATTCGACTGCGGCTCCCCAATGCATTGCTGACATTAGAGGCATCTGTCAAGGATAAAGTGAAAAAGGTATGCCAACGAGGTAAGGTTGATGGCAGTATCCGTCTGGAATCTATGACTCAAAGTGCACAGGGTTTCCCGCATTGGCAGGAACCTGCTGTACGGCACTACGCCAGCTTACTTTCTCAATTTGAAGAATTGACTGGACGTGAGGTTCAGGTTTCAATGAAAGACCTGCTCAGTCAGCGAGACTTACTTGGTGAATCGGTTGATCTTGAAATCCCTCCTGAACTAGGAGAAAAGCTGATCTGGGAAAGCCTTGAGCTTGCTTTGCAAGCCCTCAAATCGATGAAAAACCGGGAAGGTCAGGCTATGCTGGAAGACATTCAATCACGCCTGCAGCGCTGCGCTCAACTCGCACAACAGATCGAAGAAAACTCCAAGCACGTGCCACAGCAATTCCAACAAAGACTACTGGATCATCTGAGTGATCTGCAGGCCAAGCTTGACGCTGAACGGCTACATCAGGAAGTAGCCTTGATGGCCGAACGCCTAGACATCAGCGAAGAGATCGTCCGCTTTAGTACGCACCTACAGCATCTGCAAGAGACCCTACAGCAGGAGAGAGAGATTGGCAAACGTGGTGACTTCCTACTCCAAGAATTGAATCGGGAAGCCAATACGATGGCTTCTAAGTGTAATGATACCGGTGTCAGCCACACTGTAGTTGAAATTAAGGCCGAACTGGAAAAAATCCGTGAACAAATGCAGAACATCGAATGATGTGCTACTCACTCGACGTGTGAGAATTTTTCATGAAATTGACGCTAGCTGGCCCTCCTGGTTCTGGCAAATCAACAGTACGACGAATGTTGGCTGACAAATATGGTCTGAAAATCCGCTCCACAGGTGATTTCATGCGCCAAATGGCATTGGAACAAGGCTTTCAGGACATCACCCAATTTTTAACCGAATTTGTTACAAGCCATCCGGAAGTGGATCGTAAAATTGACGAAGCTCAACGAAAATTTGGTGAAGAAAACGACAACTTCGTCTTGGATGCTCACCTTGGATTTCATTGTGTGCCTGACGCCTGCAAAATTTTGCTCACCGTCGGCGAAAAAGTTGCTGCCAAACGTATTTTTTCTGCTGACCGGGCCACAGAAAGTGCCAAAAATATTGAAGAGTCTATTCTTACGAATCGACAGCGATACCTCACAATGCGCCAGAATTTTCAACGCCTCTATGGTGTAGATATAGCTAATACATCCAATTTCGATCTAATCATCGACACCAGTCAGTTGACCCCTGAGGAGATTCTCCATCAGATCGACACTCATCTCCTTGAGCAAGATTCCCAATGAGACAACTACTAATCGCCATCACTCTCCTGGTTTCTCTAAGTAGTTGCTACGTCAATCTGGAGCTACCAATCAGTCGTAATCAACCTCTGGAAGAACGTGTTGTGGGTGGGAGTGGAGAGACCAAGATCGCGCTGATTGAACTCAGTGGAATGATGGCGTCTGACTGGATTTCAAATGTGGGCAGCCGCAGAAGCAGTATTGACGTGGATGAAGTGCGAGAGCAGTTGGTGATGGCAGCCGGAGATCCCGCAGTTCGGGCTGTACTGTTGCACATCAACTCACCCGGAGGAGAGGTAACTACTGCTGATATACTGTTTCATGAATTGAAACAATTCAGGCAACGTAGTGGCAAGCCGATTGTTGTCAGTATTGGCGCCATTGGGGCATCGGGAGGTTATTACGCAGCGTTAGCTGGTGATGAAATCTGGGCTAATCCAACGTCAGTTGTAGGGAGTATTGGAGTAGTCATGGTGCGCTTTAATGCTGAAGGACTGCTTGAAAAAATTGGCGTACAGGGGGAAGTGCTTGCAAGTGGATCTACGAAGCAGGAACTGGCAGTACCTTTGAAGCCTATTGGCAAAGAGAGTCGTGACATCTTGCTTCGTATTCTAAACGCCCACTATGATCGTTTTGTAAGACTTGTCGCTGAAAATCGAAAACTTCCTCAAGAAGACGCACGCAAGTTAGCAGATGGAAGTATTTTTCCAGCAGAAGATGCTCGAAGATTGAAACTCGTAGACCATGTTGGATATTTGGAAGATGCTTTGTTAGCTGCTCAAATGCGTACAGGTACTTCGAGTGCAACCATAGTGGTCTATCAGAGGCCGAGTTCCTTCCAACCATCTTTGTTAGGAAGCAGCGCCACAGAAGTTAACCTTGTTCGTATACCAGACTCACTTATGCCGAGTTCTGGCTTTCTTTATCTCTGGCAACCTTAGTAGGGTTGCGCTTCAAGTTCCTCTGAATGGCTTCTTCCCTACCTAACCAAAAGAGAATTGCGCTTGTTGCTCACGAACACAAAAAACCCCTCCTACTGGCCTGGGCAAAACGGCATCGGGAGCAACTACTCCAACACAAGCTTTATGCAGACGGCACAACAGGCTCTCTGCTTCAGCAACAGTCAAATCTGCCTACCACACGATTGCTCAGCGGACCTCTTGGCGGTGATCAGCAAACCAGGGCACTCATTGCCACAGAAAAACTAACTCTACTCGTTTTCTTCTGGGATCCCTTGACCTCTCAGCCACATGATCTCGATGTCAAGGTCCTACTTCAGCTCGCTGTTGTTTGGGATATTCCCATGGCTTGCGGCACGACAACAGCTGACTTTCTATTCAGTTCTAAGTTGCTAGGACAAGACTATCTTCGCCATCCAAGCCTCCCCTGAATGAGCAGATGGCCTAACTCTCCTGTGAAAATGATTATGTCTATCTCAATTCAATGGGGTTACTTCCGTAACGGTTGAACCACGTGTAAACGAGCGCAAGAGTTTCTTGACGCAAATAGTGTTTCTGTAGAGAAACGTATCAACGCCAGCAAAGAAAAAATCCTAGCAGAAGATGCTTGGGAGCTAATTCGAGGAGCTACGAAAGTGACTGTTGCTAAAGGAAAGAAGCTGCTGGAGTGGAACCTGGCTACAGATAATCCAGAGTTGATTCTCGCCAGTGTGATGGGTCCTAGTGGGAATCTACGGGCCCCTACTTGGCGTATTGATAATGAATTTCTGATAGGCTTTCACGAAGAGTACTATCAACAACGATTCGGGTGAATCAACCAAACTGTGAAGCATCAACTTTGATCGAAAGATTTTCGCAAGGATCTACGGCATGTCCAAACATTTGCAGATTGCCATCCTAGGAGCCGCAGGCCTTTCTGGTCTGGAATTACTGACTTGGCTCAGGAGATATCCGAATGCCACCGTGCGTCATGTCACATCAGAACGCTATGACGGTATGCCCGTTGGCCGGTTATTACCAGCCTATCAAGGATCCTCTCTAACCTTCACAGGTCACAACATTGATGTAGCCGAGTGTGATGTCGCCTTCCTTGCAGTTCCTAACAAAGCTAGCTTGGAGTGGGTCCCTCGTCTTCATGCTGAAGGAGTGAGAATAATTGATCTTTCAGGAATGTTCCGGCTCCAAACACCAGAACTTACAGCCAAGCATTATAAACTAACTCCTGAAGAAAGTTGGTTGGGAAAAGCTATTTTTGGACTCGCTGAAGTCTTTGCTGAGCAGATCGCCACTGCTAGGCTGGTTGCTAACCCAGGATGCTATCCAACTGGGGCCTTGCTTGCTCTATGGCCACTGGGAGATCATCTGAAACAACTGAAAGTCCCTCCGGTGATTGATGCCAAGTCTGGAGTCAGTGGGGCTGGTGGAAGGGTGGAGAATTCAACGACCAACTATGTTGATGTCAATGAGAATCTGAAACCCTACAAGATCTTCCAGCACCAACATCGACCTGAAATTCAGCTATATCTAGCCCAGCAGGGCTATCCTGAAGAACAACTTGGGGATATTATCTTCACGCCTCATCTGCTACCCGTGAACCGAGGTATCTTGAGTACAATCTATTTACGCTTTAGTGAGCCAATTGAAGAGGTGGAACTGCGAAAATGCTATCAGGATTTCTGTGCAGACAAGTCCTTTGTGCATTTGCTGGAGCCAGGTGTAATGCCTGATCTAAAAGCCGTTGCACATAGTAATCATTGTGTGATGAACTTATTCCGGCACGAAAATGGTCAGGATTGGGTGATCGTCAGTGCAATAGATAATCTGGTGAAAGGAGCTGCAGGGCAAGCATTGCAGAACATGAATCTGATGTTTGGGTTGGCACCTTCAACGGGACTAGTCTAAGTCTATCTTGGCAACACAGATGGGTAAGTTCTGTTTGAGGCTAGGTTCAATCCACTTGTCTGCGATCAGGACCATTCAATTCCTCGAAGTAACACATTTCGCATAAACGTGAGTAGATTCTCTCTCCGACTCGCTTGCGGATTGTATCACTGAGAAACTGTTCTTCCTCACTTCGGTCCTTGCTCAGAACTCTCTCGTGCAGTGTATTTTCCTCTGCTTCAGTGTAGTTAGTTGTCACCATCACAATTCGATCTCGGTTGTAGCGCTCCGTGATCAGGGTATCCAGAATGCTTAATTCCCATGGGGTATTGCGTCCTTTGCCCATATCATCGATTATTAACACATCTGCAAGCAGGTGAGATTCTATGATTTCCATGTCTGACTTTCCGTCGGAATAGCCTTGCCTGAGTTCAGAAAGTAATTCAGCAAAGCCTTGAAACACGCAGGAAATCCCATGGGTAATCGTGCACTGATACACAAAGCCGCTAAGTAAATGGGTCTTGCCAGTACCAGGTGGTCCCATCAGCACCATGCCTTTCAGGTCATCCGTTGTTGAGCCCTGTTCTTGATGTGTACGCAGATACTCCGGTAGGTTGCGATGAATTGCATCAATCAGAGAGAAGATCTGAGCATTGTGCTTGTCTTGATCCGTTGCTTGCAGACGGCTATGCAGATAACGCCTCGGCACTCGGGCCTCGTTGTACAATCCCACCCGCTGTAGGCGTCCAACACACTCTGGACAACTCGCTGCCATTTCGCGATGGAAACGGTCACGTCGCAAAATAAAGCCTGTTCCACTACAAGCGTGGCAGGGAGTAGGAAAACACTCACAGAGCCGCCCTCTTGCATAGCGCTGCCCAGGGACCGCTTCAATCAGGACGTGGGTGCCGTGACAACGTTCGCAAGGTGCGTTCTGGATCAATGGCACACTTTTCTTCTTCATGCATATTCCCGATAGATTAATGGCTCAAATCAACAACACCAAAAAAAATGACCTCTTACTCCGTGTTTTCCGTGGTGAGCAGGTGTCACGAGTACCTGTTTGGATGATGCGGCAGGCTGGCAGAACAGATCCCGAGTATATCGCTCTTCGGGAAACAGACGGGCGTCCCTTGGAAGAACTGTTTGGTGATGTTACACAATCAATTCGAGTGTCCCTGCTACCCAAGCGACTTGGAATCGATGCGATCATAATGTTTCAGGACATCTTAACACCACTGGCTCCCATGGGTGCACCATTCGTTTTTCGTCCAGGACCAATCAGTAAACCAATTCAAACCCTGGAACAAGTTCACCAACTACGACTACCTGATCCAGAAGCCGATCTGAGTCATGTTGGAGCCATTCTACAAGGAATCCACGAAGAGCTGCAGGATGAACTACCTGTACTTGGATTTGCTGGAGCTCCTGTCACACTGGCTTTCTTTTTGTTGGCCGGGGGCTCCCCTCATCGTCAGCAGAAAAAGATTCTGGAAATCTTTAAAAATCATCCAAAACTTGTAGAGCTATTGCTTGAAAAACTGACCCAGATGACTATTGACTATCTAAATTACCAACTTACTAAAGGAGCCCAAGCAGTTCAGTTGTTTGAATCATTTGCCGATGAGCTAAATCCAGAGCTTTATGAACGCTGGGCGCTACCAACTCAACAACAAGTATTTGCAGGACTCAATAAAGGTACAAACTCCTTACTGTTTGCCAAAGAATGCCCATATCTTGACTTGATGGCACAGAGCGGTGCCAAAGGACTTAGTGTCGGCTCATGTGTCGATCTGAGAAAAGCACAGGAACTGTACCCTGATCTGATCTGGCAAGGTAATGTGAGTAATCAACTTCTCAGAGATGGTAGCTTGAAAGAAATTACTCAAGCCACTCAAGACTGTCTGGCTGCCACCGGTGGGCACTCTCACATTCTGAACTTAAGCCATGGGCTGCTAGCAGATACACCCTTCACCAAAGTACAGCATTTTGTTGATACAGCTCATGCACTGCAGAATTAAATCAATTTTACTTCGCTAGACTTTTCTTTGGGTTCCAAATCGTCGGCAGGCTTTCATCAGGATATTGATCCTGCCACTGCTGCCAGATCTTATCTAGGATTTCTTCACTTTCTGGATGTGTCCAACTTGGTTCCAATTCAGACAATGGAAGCAGCACAAAGCTGCGATTCGATAGTTCTGGGTGGGGAATAGTCAAACGCTGTGATCGCAAGCAGAGATTGCCATACGACAACAAATCAATATCAATAATTCTGGGACCCCAGTGTTCCCAGCGGATTCGTCCTAATCTTTTCTCAATCTGTAAACAAGTCTCCAGCAAAGTCTCTGGGCCTAGTGCGACCTTACCACAGACCACCTGATTCAGGTAGAGCGGTTGATCCATATTGGCTAGTGGTAAGCTTTCATAAACCGCAGACGCCTGAAACTCCTGTAAAGGCAAATCGGTCAAAGCATCACGTGCCTGCTGTAGATAGCGGGCTCGATCTCCCAAATTACTGCCCAGCCCAAAAAACACTTTCTCCACAGATATCCTCCCGAAATTGAGTTCGTCAAACATTCGGCTAATGTAGCTGCAACCCCAGAAACGACAAGTAAGATCCAACTACTCCTCAGTATTTTTATTCTTCACAAAATCTCCAAAATTTCTCCAAAATTTCTTCATATTTTCCAACTAGAATTATTTTTTGCAAATCAAGATCAGCGCCTGAGTTTAATTACAATCCAATCCAAATGAAGGAGGGACAATGAAAAAGCGAATCTGGAAAAAAGCCATCCTTGGTGCCTTGCTCACAACCAGCATAGCTGCTCCAATTGCACTTGCACAATCCACCGATTCGATCAATCCAACTCTGAGTTCACAAGTACAACTCGTTGATTATTGGAGAGAAGGAGGCAAACGTTGGGGACACCACAAAGATGAAAGACATCGAGGTAAGTACCGACATCAACGTAGGGAAAATCCTTGGAAAATGAATGGATTCCAACGTGGTTCAAGACCAATAACCCTTAGAATACTGCACATGCAAGAAGACCTTAACCTCAGTGAAGAACAAATCAATCGACTGGAGGAAGCCACTCAACAAAGTCAGCAGGAAATGATTAAACTACGCTCACAGCGTAAATTACTACAGTTGGATCAACATCAGTTGATGAGACAGGAAACCTTCAATCAGGCAGAAATGCAAAATCACAATCAACAGATGGTAGAACTGCATCTGCAGATGGCTAATCTGCGCACAACAGAAATATCTACCGCTCATCAAGTGCTCACACCAGCCCAGTGGAAACAGTGGCAGGCCCAGCAATCTAGCCAAAAAAGAGGCAACCATTGGAGACACCACAAAGATGAAAGGCATCAAGGTAAGTACCAACATCAAGGGAAGCATGGTGAAACCAAAAATAAAACACAGAATGATGCACCTGAAGACTTCTTACTGAACCTGCGCAAGCCGTTCTAGCTACTGGCCATCATCAACCACTTTATTCAACTATTTTTATCGCATTATTGAGGAATTATGCAGAACAATCCTTTGGTCCACAGGAAACCAGATTTCCAGAGTTATCAACTTAAATTACTTGCCTTGCTAGGAGGCTTGCTGATTTTACTTATGACCACGGTTCCAGCCTGGTCTGAGAGCAAGCAGTTTATGGATCCGTTTATTCAGGCCTCTAAGGCAAGGGCTGAGTTAGTACAATCAGCTCAGAAGTCCGTAGTCCACATCAAGGTGGAGCGGAAACTTGTTAACGTGATGGGGCCGTTCCAAAACCAACCTCGCCAGGAAGGCTCCGGTTCGGGTGCAATCGTTCGATCTGATGGTTATATCCTAACTAACCACCATGTTGTCGGTGAGGCTGATAAGATCACCGTCCAACTCTACGATGGTCAGGAACTCAAGGCGCGCTTGATTGGCACTGATCCGGCCACAGACATTTCCGTGATCAAGATTGAAGGGAAGGACATGCCTACACTACAGATGGGGGACTCCGATAACATCCTGGTTGGGGAATCTGTGATTGCCATTGGCAACCCCTTCGGTCTGTCACGTACCGTTACCTTCGGTATTGTCAGCGCCAAGGGTCGAACTGGAATGGGGATTGCCGAATACGAAGACTTCATTCAGACTGATGCTGCAATCAATCCGGGGAACAGCGGAGGCCCACTCGTTAACCTAGAAGGCAAGATCGTAGGCGTTAATACAGCTATTTTCAGTCGCTCGGGTGGTTATCAGGGAATTGGCTTTGCCGTACCGATCAACATGGCTCTTCGGGTCATGACCGAACTAATCGAGAACGGTCAGGTCTCCCGTGGTTGGTTAGGCGTTGGTATTCAGGACATGACCCCGGAGCTGGCCAAGGCCTTTGGGCTTGATCAAGCCAAGGGGTCCTTAGTAACAGGGGTGATGCCAGGCACACCCGCTGAGAAAGCAGGACTACAGAAAGGCGATGCAATCTTACGCCTTAACGGGAGCACAATCGAGAATAGTAACGGATTACGCAATCTAATTGCTGAAGCCCGTGCAGATGCCAAAGTCGATCTCGACCTAGTCCGCAACAAAGTACCGATGACACTGAGTGCACGACTGGACGAGCGACCTAAGCAATCTGGACAGGCTGACGCCAATTCTGCAACCAAGTCACCAAGCCCTGAACTAGGCTTTGCAGTCCAGGAATTGACACCAGAAATGGCTCAACGTCTGGGTTATGAAACAACCCAGAGTGGGATTGTAATCACAGTTGTCAAACCAGATTCTCCAGCGTTCAACGGGGGATTACGTGCAGGCATGATGATTGTGGAGATGAATCGCCAGAGCATCAATTCCATGGCTGACTTCCAGCGAGGAGCTCGTGACATCTCCACTGAGGATGGTGTATTGTTGCTCGTGAGCACCCCTCAGGGTTCTCGGTATTTGTTCTTGCAGGCTGACTGAGACTAAACCACCTCCTTTTTCCAGGTATTCAACGGGAAAGCTTGCTCTTCTCTTGACTCTTCCGGCCTACCACTTGTGCTCAAGCTTCCCAAGAGGCTTGGGCATAACTTTTTTGAGTATCTTCCGGGAGTAATCATTATGAAAAAATTTCTGATTCTTAGCTCTTCATCGCTCATCTTGGCTGGAGTAGTTGCCTGTTCCATCGGAGGCTCTTCCGATACTGTTGGTAGTTCCGATGACAACGTAACACCCTCAGAGGATGGAGCTAGTGACAACGGCAACACACCTTCAGACGTAACTAACTATTTCTTCACAAAGACAGACCTTTCTTGCAGTGCCTACGTTGGTGAATTCACTTCCACGATCAAAGACCTTGGCAATAACCGTACTTTAGCAGGGTCACTCTCCATCACAGCGGACGGCAGCACCTGCACGATCAGTAGCAACTCGATTCCTAACCACGATGTCAATGATAAGGGGGCATTTGC
>AGAU01000469.1 GCA_000224765.2 SAR324 cluster bacterium JCVI-SC AAA005
CAACAGGAGGTGGCTCAACAGGAGGTGGCTCAACAGGAGGTGGCTCAACAGGAGACACCACTCCCTCTGCCTGTACGTTCAATGGTCAGACTGTTGCCCATGGCAGCAGCGTAACTGCCTATTCTGCATCTAGTGTGGCCTATGGCAGCACCTGCCAAAGTGAAACCAGGACCTGTAGCAATAGTACACTCAGCGGAAGCTTCACCCATGCAACCTGTACGGTCGAATCCCCGGCAATGAGTGGCAGTGTACAAACTTTTGGCAGTGGCAGTTCCTCCAGAGTGATGGCTAGAAGCACTGCTGCCACAGGCTCAACAAGTGTCTCTGTGAACCAGCCGGTCAAGTCGCTGGTGAGCCTCTACTTGCTGGTAGATGAAAACTTCAAATACCCAGTAGCCAAAATCAAGTCCAGTGCTGACGGCTCCTACGATGTTGCCCCCTCTGATGTCAAAAACTTCCTGATTAACCCTCCTGCCGATAACCTCAGCAGCGACTATGGCTATTTGCTGCCTGATGCTGTCGTTGGAATCAACAACACCTCAACCGATGCACAGATCATCGCAGCATTCAAAGCTTTGGGGTCGTTGCAGGTTCGGGCTCTTTATGTGAGCGGTGGCAAGGCAAAGGTAATTTCAGCGATGGCTGATCCAACCAGCAGTGAGCAAGTTCGGGTTGACCCAATTGTGCAGAGGGTAGCTCAGCAAATCATCAGTTCGATGCAAGAGACCCTAAAGGAGACGATTACTGCCCTTGCCGGACTCAGTGATGCGGCCAAGAAAGAGATCCTGGCCAGTGCAGAAAATACAATCAAAAATACAGTTTCTCAAGAATTGACAGCGGTCAAAACACAGACAAACTTCGATGTTCCTGCAGGGACAGATATGTCGGATCCAGAAGCACTTCTTGAAGTTGAGATGGATGCCGCCGTAGCCACAGAATTGGCGAATGCAATTGCCAGTGAGGCATCAGATGTTGCAGTCGACACCACCAAGTTGGCTGTAGAGGATAAGGGTAAGCTCGGTGATACTCTCTCTGATGAGCAGAAGGGAGAGTTTGCTAAGAAGAACGAAGCCGCTGCCAGCAGTGTGACCAACACGGTTTCTGCAGGAGCAACCAGCCTGACTGATGCAGAGAAGGCCGCTTTGCGTGAGAAAGCGAAGAAGATCAAAGCAAAAAGTTTGAGGAGTTTTTTCCTGACTTTGGGCTTCCCGGTTGTTTTAGCAGACAATGGCACGGACAATACCTCTGTAGTCGCAGTTTCACTCAAGGTTCCTCCGGCTGTCGAAAATGCGGATCTTCCAGGAGCAGCCACCTTTGGAGATCGCTCCGTTCGCCACTTCCTGATCAAAGGGGACAACAACTCTATGGCTCCCACTGGCTGGGAGAGAGCACCGGTCTTGGCAACTCAGGTAGATGCTCTGCTAGATAATCTCAGTGGAAATATTGATGTAAATGGTGTTGTTCAAGAAAGCAATCTGACCTCAGCTGTGGTCGATCGAGTCCGAGTTTTCCATCGCTTTAAGCGAGCCTTGACGGATGGGATGCCATTGGTCTCCACCGAGTTGGTAGACTGGATGGTAGACTACGACAACAAGACCGTGACGGTGCAGGATGTGGCTACACAGATCGCCAAGATCACCGAGTGGCGGCAAGAAAAGATCATCTTTGCGGGGCCCTCAAAAGACATTCCTGTCTTTACAGGAGATTATTCTGCACCCTCTACTGGTTCTAAAGTTGATGCCAGTGCCTTGATCACAACACTGACCCGTCCTTTGGGTACAGATGCCAAGACTACAGCAGCAGATCTGACCGATAGTAACGAAAATTTCTGGGTCCCATTTGCAGCAGAGGCACTTAAAGAACAAATTATGGTCAATGCCAGCAGCAACTTCGATATTAGCTCCATCCTTCCAAAAGACCGCGCAGCTTATCTAAATTTCCTCAAAGGGCTCATATACAACCTACAATCAGGGACTAAGACCGTACCTCCGAGTCCAGCTTACAACGATGCCCGGGCAACTATCGCTAGAGGACTAGTTGCTGCACTGCCAGATGATGCCTACAGCACTGCCAATCAAAAGAAAACCCTCAATGGACAAACCAGACTCAACGCCAAGCAGGCGATTTTTGTGATCAGCTACCTTCTAGAGCTTCAATTTGCTATTGAAAAAGCTCAGGGGCTTTTGATTACCGATTCTGGAGGAAAGCTCTTTCCCAATATTGAGAACTTCAAGAGCTTGAACTTCACCTCCGATGTTGGGGTAGCAGAAGTGGCTGCCAAGATGATGGCAATCACTGGCCCCAGTGAGGGAGAGAGCTTTGCTTTTGCTCAAAGCCAGATGCGTGGTAGCGGACTGTTCGTTGGAGATAATGCCACCAATGGTCTGGCTGGCATGCTGCTACCAGAGTTCAAAGAGTTTAACGCTGCTGATGTTGGCATCTCATCCAACACGACCACCCAAATTAACTGCAAGTTGGCCATGTTTGATGGCTCCACTCCAGGTGGGTTAAGCGTCAATCTATTACGATATGACAATCTACTTCAAGAATTTGCGACTGCGACCCAAATTGACAACACGACACCCATTAGCTTTTCCACTTCAGACAATCTCAGCTTCACTGCCAGCAGCGTCCCGACTCAAAGGGAATATGCAATTCGCTTCAAGATCGACTCTTACCGCAATGATCTGCCAGAACTTTTTTTCTGGGCGGATGAATTCTCTACCCCGATTGATGTCTGTGGTCCTGATGGCTTTGTGATTGGACCAGATGTTGAGGACAAACCACTGCCAGGAGCTGGACTCTATGCCGCTGTCAACACAAGGGATGCAGAAGGACTCGACTTCAGTAACTTCAGTGAACCTGGCAAGTACTTCGTGCTGTTCCCTGCAGAAGATACAATTAACGGTGGTGTGGAGGGGACTCGTGACCTGATGCTTGTCGGCACCCCAGGTGGCTCTTTCAGTCTGCAACTAGGAACCGGAATGAGCATTGCCGCTGTCAAGAGTAACAGTGGCACCTTCAGCTTGACGCAAGGCACCAACATCAATAGCATCCACGCGCTCTTGGGACAATCCCTCAGCAGTCTGCTGGGTACCAACTTCAGCGGCAACAGCAGCTTCTTGCTGCAGCCAGACACTTATGGTGGATTGGGAGGCCAGGTGCTGCTGCTCAAGGTCAGCAACAAGGAATACTGGCTGATCGAGTTGCACTACTTAGACGCAGGAATTGGCATTGTTGAGCTCGCATTTGCCAAGGTCAGCGCCCAGGGGCGCGCAGAGATTCCAGAGGCTGGTTTTGAGCAAGGCCCAGTGGATACAGAAAAATCAGGAGGAATTGAAAATTACTTCTTGATGTATGGGGACGGTCTCTGTCTGACGGATAGCATTACCTCCAGCACTTCTCTCGCCTGTTCTGAGAAGCTCAAATTTGCCTTCGACTTTGACGGCAGCGTTGCCAATATCAATTCTGGAGTCCACCTGCGTTATGCAGGAGATAATTTCTTTGAGAAAATTGACAGCCTGAATGATCTGGGAACCTATTTCGATGATGCCTCTTCCATCCCAGTACGCCTGGATGGAAGAGGAAGCACTAGTTTTGTAAAGCTTAGCTATAATCAGCAGAAGCGTAGCTATACGATGAGTTCAGAAGCCTCCTCTGCAACAGCTTTGAAGCACAATGATCTGATCGGGGTCTGTCTTTCCGGCAACATGAACAGCTCAGCCTGCCCAGACTATGTCTTCCGGGTGTTACGGATGGCTCCGGAAAATGATAACATGGCTAACATGTTTCTTGAGTTGCAGTCTATTCGTTTCAGCACACCGGCTCAGGGAGACGACTACCGCAAACAGGTAATTGGGAACAAGGCTCAATACCCTAACTTTCCAGTTCTCTCAGTGGGTGGGGCCACTAATCAGGTTGTCTTTGACGGGGACTATGACGGAGTGCCATGGCTCTTTGACCCAAATGATGAGGATCCCAATATCCCAGCCAGTCCGAGTTCTGGTGGTGATGACAAAGCAGGTCCGCTTTCTGTCTCCCTTGTCAACAAGTACAGCTACTCCGATACAGATGGAGATGGAGTAGGTGAGGAAGGTGGAAGCGTAAAGCGTAAGAATCCACCTGCTGACAACTCCACCATCTACACAACCCGGTTGCTGATTGAAACCCAGGATCTCTACCTTGGTGATGTGGACAACATCTCCTTGACCAGTGCAGAGCTTGGCATGAATGACAGCGTGCTGGCGACCTGTAAGCCGCCGAAGCTGGAAACAGATGCTTTAGGCAACGAGATCTTCACTGAGATTACTTGTAAAGTGACCACTGAGACGGCCAGTGGACTCAAGGTAGCTCCGAGTCTGGCTTTTCAGTCTTATGAAGGTATTGGGATATTCCTGGCGCCTAAGTCGAGTGTGCTGACCAGCCTCAAGGGTAAGGAGATCAACTATCAGATCAACTTCCGCCCACCCCTGCAATTAGACGGGGCCACTCCGTTCATGTGCGGTTCAGAAGCCTGTCCAGCCATGCCTCCTGCCAAGGGTAAAATTCGGATTCGAATTCCTGACAATCCAGTGGGGCCCTTTGAGAATGTCAAAATAGCCTCTGGGAGTAAAACAGCCCAAGCCCAGGCCAGTGCTAAAAGCGTTGATAGCAGCAAAACCATCAAGTTCTCTTCCAGTGCGGTCTCCCTGGCTAACGAGTATGCTCTGGATGTTTCCTGTGCCAGCTTTAATAACACCCAGCAGAACTACTTTGAGCCTCCTTACTCGATGACTTGGTTCCTACCCCCAGGAACATCGGCACCTTCCTTCAACATTGGACCAAATGAAATTCCCAGCGGAGGAGGTCGCTCCTGCCAGTTCCGGATGATTGCGATGGGTGAGGATAATCTCGGTAACTCGATTGGGGCTACCCTGCACAGCTTCAGCTTGAGCTTGACTGGAGGATTCACTGGGGTCGGTGGAGTTGTCGACAACTCCCTCAAGATCAGTAACAGCGGGCAGATTTGTATGAATGCCAATAGTGGTCTGCTCGAAGTTAGCACCTGCACACCCGTGTTCTCAGCAACGATTACCAATGGTGTCCTCAGTGTGGACAACGGTACCGGTGGCATCCTAGCAGGTAGCCGCTATCAAATTCTGGCTGAAGGTGACTTGAGAGGAACACTCTCTGTAGGCAGTAACTGTGGTTACCTCGAGGGAGACAGCTACAAGAATCCCTTCGAGTGTAATGCTGCTGGAGGCACTAGTTTGCTCAGCTTCAATGGAACTACTTTGGACAATCTGACAACCGTCTTGGAACTCGATGGTGCACCCTACAACGGTAGTGCGCTGCCAAATTCTGGATGGCACATGCTGCGCTTACAAAGTGGTTCTTCGAAATATCTGGTGATGATTGATATTTTTGAAGACAGCCAGGGTAAGAAGGCCTTTGTCATGGTAGAGCGGGAATTTCAAACCAACTTGCAAGGCCTGAAGAGTGGAGACTATTTCCTTGTAGATGCTGGCAACGGTCAGTTTTATGACGTTGAGGTCCGCTTCGTCAAGGGAACTGAAGCAAAGCTCGAATTCTTCATGCCTCCACCCCGCCTGACGCTGGCTTCCGGACCTTTAAACCGCGGTAATATCTTTGTAGGGACCGTCGCATATAGTGGCGCTGACAACAAAACAATGACACTAACCCCAGGGGATAACGCAACTTTCACGGATCCTTACACCCAGCAAAAGAAGAATTCCTTCCGGATCGACAACATCAGCCAGGACGGCTTCTTTGAACTTTTGGTGACTGACACCAAACAGAAACGCTCGATTATGGTGATGTTCGATGTTCATAGTAGCGATATCTTCGTTGAGTGGTTTGAGGATTACTCCTACACGGACAGCCCGCCAACCAACGGTGGTGCTGGTCTCTTCGATGGACCGCTCTTTAATGGTGAAAATCTTTGCTTCAACACGAACTCCTACATATTCTTCTCCTCAAATAGTTGTAGCGGTAATGCGATCGATGTACTGATTGTAGCTAATGACAATGTCAGTCTCTCAGATAACTGGACTGCGGTGAATAATACCTGCGCACTGAGTTCATTCTGTAAAATCCAGAAGGCAGGTGCAGTAGATAAATTCGATTTGATCATCGGCTTCTTCGACGCTGGAGAAGTCTATGTTTCTGTAATGCCGCACTTTAATAGTCCTCCAGAAGTTGGTAAATTGGGGACGGTAGCTGTAAAAGGCCAAACTTCTCAAATTAACCTCAGCAGCCGGGTTTATGATCCAGATAACGACACCCTGCACTATGAGATCGATAATTCATCAATGCTCGGCATTGCGATTCTGGACAATTCTTCATCGGGTCTGGTCAGCTACTCAGCACAGAATGCTGCTGGGCAGGACAACTTCAGTTACCGAGTTACCGACAACATCAGCCTGAATCCAAGCCGCTGGGCTACTGTACATATTGACGTGATCAACCCGGCCCCCGCCTACAACGTAGACAACTTCACTGCCCGAGTGGACAACGGCTCTGTG
>AGAU01000468.1 GCA_000224765.2 SAR324 cluster bacterium JCVI-SC AAA005
TGAGGGGGCAGTGGGCTTTCGCTCGTGGGGGTTCGAGTCCCCCCTTCAGCACCATTAAAATCAATTCTCTAGTGACTTCAATAACTTAGCTGCCAAATCATCCACCAAATAGCCTCCGGTATAACGCTCCGTATAACAGATACTCCCTGTTTAAACGCAATTTAACTTCTCCACTCATTTGACTTATCTGTCAAGACTTTGGGTCTTTTCAGACCAATAGAATCGATCGTCTACCTACCGTAAATAATTGGCTAGTTTTAAAGATTCAATTTGAATATGTACTCCTCTAAGATATTCCAGGGCTGTCTTGTAAAATTAGGTGAAGATAGACCTGGATCAACAGTGACCTTTATATTTACTTAACATAATATTTGTTTTATAATTCATATCTAATACTACATTTAAACTTAGAGCCTTAAGATAGCAGAGGAAATTCTGTTGATAGCATCATGCTGAAAGTCCTACTAGAATAGTACCAGACTAGCTTTGTGGCGAATGCTAGATACTAGTAAACTAGCACAAAACTAGTTTTCAGTTTCTGTTGATCTACTAGTACTAGCATGGTGCTAGTTTGTTAAAGAGTCCGACTAGTCATTACCTAAATATACTATTCATATCAATTAGTTAAATGGGTAATTTCCTACTATTTTCAATGAATGCTAGTACCAAACTAGTATCTCAGCAGGAATAGTCAGATCGATTTGTACTAGCGGAAACTAGCACTAGTTGAGCAGTAGTCATGAAGCGCCGCTACAGATACAACTTGGTTGCAGGGTTGGAGGACAGGGAAGTAGGCTTTCTACAAAGTTTTCAAATGACTTGTATCCCAAAATCAATATTTAAATCAGTATCTTTTGCAGATTATTAATCGTCGATTTGTAGATTTCTTTTGCTTTCCTCAGGATCTACGTTGCAGTCATTGCAGTGATCTTATCCCCCGAAATAAAGCATGACGGAAAGCATGACACTTCTCGGATTCATGACACTTCTTTTCCAAGCACAGTCCAGTGTCCAGTGTCTTGGCTTTTGTTGTCGTCTGTTTTTGTAACGTTGATGTCACGAGATGTGTCATGTTTTTGAGATCTGTCATGGAAGTGTCATGCCTTCTGGCCCAGTGTTCCTCTGGCCTTGAGGGATTTTCATGACAGATGACAGATCTTTCCAGAAAGTCATACAGCAGAATGAAAGATTCTATCCTGTTTCAAAGGATTATATATAGACCTTTGCGGAAGAAGTGTCATGCGTCATCGACCCTCTGAATTAAGCCAATATCACTTTGTTCTCAATTGCTCATGGGTAGGAATAATACGATCACTGCACTGAGGGGAAATCTTAGATTCTAAAAGCGAGTTGTAGAATTACCCGGGGAACTCAGACGAAGCTATTTCAAAGATTGAAACTCAGCACTGCAGCTCAAAAGATTAGTGAAATTAGACAGGGGAGGGGGAGAGCAACTAGTACCCGCACCTATTTTTCTTACCTCCCCTAATCGATTTTCACACGCAGTCAAA
>AGAU01000467.1 GCA_000224765.2 SAR324 cluster bacterium JCVI-SC AAA005
GATGGAGGGAAGTTTTTAGAATTAGAGGCAGCCCGATTGCAAGCTCAGCATATCGTAGAGTCGGGAGCTGACTGGTTAGACCTTGGTGGAGAGTCGACAGGTCCGGGTAGTGTGGAAGTATCTTTGGAGGAAGAACTCCAGCGGGTACTACCAGTTTTGGAAGTGATTCGAGCAGATCATCCGGAGTTGACCGTCTCTATCGACACCTGGAAAGCAGAAGTCGCCCGCAGATGCCTCTCTATGGGAGCAAAGGTAATCAATGATGTGACTGCACTGCGTCGAGATCCCGCGATGGCTGAAGTCGTTGCTGAAGCTGGGGTTCTCGTCATCTTGATGCATGCCAAGGAAGGCGATGGCCGGACAACCCGAGTGGTCCAGCACTATGAGGATGTGATTTCGACTGTGAAAGCTTTTTTTGAGGAAAGAGTCCGTTGGGCTACGGATCAGGGAATCAAGGAAGCGCAGATTATTCTGGATCCGGGTTTGGGGTTTTTCATCAGTGCCGAGGCTCGCTACAGCTTTGAGATTGTACGTCGTTTGCCCGAATTGAAAGCGCTTGGTTTCCCGTTGCTGCTGGGGCCTTCCCGTAAGTCTTTCCTGGCGAGAGTATCCCCAGGAAGAAACTTGTCGACTGAGGAACGACTGATCCCTGGAGTCGCTCTGTCCACAATTGCAGCCTGGCTCGGTGTCGACATCCTGCGGACCCACGATGTTCATGCAGGCCAACTCTTGCTGGATACGGTGCAAGCACTTCGCAGCGCTTCCTGATTTGCAAGACTTACCTGAAAATTTCCTCAATGAGTGGGTTTAACGAATCTGCTTCGAAATGTCATGTTCGCATCGGCTCCTTCTTCAAACCATTACAGAATCAAAATAGATGAGACATTGGCTTGTTGAATCACAATGAGGATGCTGATAGTAGTTCATACTCAAAACCAAAGAAATTACTTCTACCAAAGTATCGCTGTCAATGGGGATCTGGTAGATATTGACTCAATTTTTAGTATTTTTTTTCAGCTGCTTCTCCCGCAACCGTTTTACATGATGAGGCAACCGCTCCAGCAGGGCATCGATGTCGGCTTGAGTGGTCTGCCAGCCCCAGCTCAAGCGTAGGCAGGAACGGGCTTCGGTCGCAGTCAGGCCCATCGCCAGCAGGACTGGACTTGGTTCTAGAGCACCTGAGGAGCAAGCTGATCCTGTTGAGACGGCGACTCCATCCAGATCAAGCGAGATCAGTAGAGTCTCTGCACTCAAGCCTTGAAAGCCAACGTTGAGGGTGTTGGGTAGCAGGAACTCCAGATCTCCATTCAAAAAGAAGCCTTCCACCGTCTGTAATCTCTCCAGAACCTGCTGCTGAAAACTTTGCAACCGCTCGGAGAGTTGAGGCTGTTGCTCGAGCACCCAGGCAAGCGCAGAGGCAAAACCAACAGCCAATGCGACGCTCTCGGTTCCAGCCCGCCGAACCCGTTCCTGCTTGCCTCCAGTAATCAATGGGGTGAAGGTTGAACCTTCTCGCACATAGAGCAGGCCAATCCCACGAGGTCCCCCAATCTTGTGGGCGGTAGCGGTGGCGTAGTTCACTCCCAGTTCCTGCCAAGAGATGGGTATTCGTCCCAAGATTTGAACACTGTCGGTGTGCAGTGGAATTCCATGTTGTCCGGTGATTGCCTGGAGCTCCGCAATTGGTTGTATTACGCCAGTTTCATTGTTGGCACCCATCACGCTGACCAGCCGAGTTTCTGGACGAATCAACTCTGACAATGCCTCTGGTAGCACACGGCCTCCTTGATCAACTGGTAACAGATCCAAGGAAGCCTGCTTTTGTTCAGCTAAATGCTGCGCGGTTTCCAGCAGTGAAGGATGCTCAAGTGGGGAGAGAATCCAATGATTTGGCTTGTCCGCCTGCAGAAATTGTCGGAGGATCGCATTGTTGCTTTCACTGCCGCCGCTGGTGAAACACAGCTCCTGGTATTCTACTCCCAGCAACGAGGCCAGTTGTCGACGGGCCTCTTCCAGACGATTCCGGGCTCGACGTCCGGGGCTATGTGGGCTGGAGGGATTGCCGTAGCTAGTGGCCTGAACAGTCTGCATTGCTTCCCATACTTTGGGTAGTAGCGGAGCAGTGGCGTTGTAATCCAGATAGTGTTCGTTTGAGTTCATTGCATGTTGTTTAATTGCTGGAGACGTTGCTGCTTACTGTTGCTCTTGGGACTCTGGTTGCCCGGAATGCTGGACGCCCAGGGTACGAATTTTTTCCGTGTGCCAAAGAAGCAGCCCCCGGTACAAAAGGAGGAAACTCCACCCCCACCTCCGACTCCGGTTCGACCACCGCCAAAACCCAAGCCGACCCCTCCACCTCCAGCTCCAAAGCCCACTCCTGTAGATCGTTCGGTCTCGGACGTGATTTTTCTGCTGGATACTTCCGGTTCGATGGATGCTTTTTTGCCGGGACAGAAACAAAGCAAGCTAAAGTCAGCCCAGGAGGCCTTGGATTTCTTTGCGCAGAACATGCTGCAAGGCACTCGCTTTCAGCTGTGGAGCTTTAACGCCCGCTTGACACAGCACCCAAACTCTCCAGCAGCCAAGAGCAAGCAGATTATTTTTGAAGAAATTGGCCATTCTGGTTCGGTTGTCCGCAGGCACCTTCAGCAGCAGATCGCTGGACTGGAGACTCGCGGTGGAACGAATCTCTACCAGGCTATCTTTGAGGCTCTGCGATATTTCCGCTCGCCAAGTTACCAAGTCCCCGAAGCGAATGTAAAGCGTTTCCCTGTCGTGGTGCTGCTGGCCGATGGTCAGGACGATGGCTACTCGGCGATCAATCGCACTCAGGTGCTGCAAAAGCGTAAGCAGGTCGAGGAGGTTGAGGTCAAGGTGATAGGCTTCGGGATCACCCCTAGTAGTGAAACACACCGCCAGCTCTGTGAGTTGGCACGTCCTGTAGCCGATTGCCTAGTGACGTCATCACCCACGGAATTGCGGACGCTGATCCGTTCCTTTACCCGCTCCTGAACATCATTTCGGAGAATCCATGCGTTGTACCAAGATTATTTGTACCATTGGACCTTCCAGCTGTGAACCAGAAATGCTGAGGCGCCTGCAGCAAGCTGGCATGAACATCGCCCGACTCAATCTCTCTCATGGCGACCACAACACTCACGGTGAAGTAGTACGCCGGATTCGTGAACTGAACCAGACCCTTAAGTATCCAGTAGCGATTATGTTGGATACCCAGGGACCTGAGATTCGTACTGGTCTCAACGAAGTTGATCTAGTCGTGGGAGATGAACTGAGGGTTACGATGCCCCCAACTGAGGAACAAGCTGAACCTTCCGTCAAGACGCTGCACGTCAACTACCAGTACCTAATTGATGAAGTGAAGCCCGGGCAATCACTTTCGGTGGATAGTGGCCTTGTCAAGCTCAAGGTGCTCAGTCGGGAAGAAGATCATTTGCGCTGTGAGGTGATCCACGGTGGTTTCCTCAAGGGGCGTCGACACGTGAACTTACCGGGAGTGGCGGTGCAGTTGCCTTCCATCACGTCCAAGGACAAGGAAGACCTGCTGTTTGCCAAGGAGATGGACTTGGACGGCATTGCGCTCTCCTTTGTACGGAATGCAGATGCGGTGCGCGAAGCCAAGGAGACCCTTGGGGATGAGAGCAAGGGGATGAAGATCATCGCCAAGATCGAGAACCAGGAAGGTGTGGAAAACATGGAGCAGATCCTGGAGGAGGCCGATGGGATCATGGTTGCCCGAGGAGACCTGGGCTTGGAAGTCGATATGGAGGAATTGCCACAGCTGCAACGACGGATGGCCTACCTCTGTGCGATCCACGGTAAGCGCCTGATCGTAGCGACACATCTGCTGGAATCCATGATCGAATTTCCAGTGCCAACCAGAGCTGAGGTGACTGATGTGGCCAATGCGGTCTATGAACAAGCTGATGCCGTGATGCTCTCTGGAGAAACCGCATCGGGTAAGTTTCCCGTGGAAGCTGTCGAGACACTAGATCGGATTGTTCGCAGAACAGAGCGCTATCCAGGGGTAGATTACGCCAGCAAGATGAACTTGTCCAGCGCACGCATGCACCTCGCAGCAGCAGCTGCACAGATGGCGAGTGAACTGCAGTTCAAGGGCTTTGTTGCAATCACCCAGTTTGGGCGTGGAGCTGAATACATTTCTAACATGCGTCCACGAGGTTTGCCAATCTATGCCTTCACCAACAGCGCGCGGACCTATCGTACATTGCTCTTCTGCCGCTCGGTCTATCCTTTCCTCGTGGAGGACTTTTCGATCAATCCAGAGTTTACGCTGGAACAGGCGCTACGGACATTGCGCGATCGGGAGGGTTACCAACGCGGGGAACAGTTCATGGTGCTGGCGAATATCCTGACTGCGGAGGGCTTTGTCAATTCACTGCAGGTCCGGAAAATTCCTTGAGTTAGGTGGGGGTGGCGACTCTGTGGGGAGGAACAGAGTCGCCG
>AGAU01000466.1 GCA_000224765.2 SAR324 cluster bacterium JCVI-SC AAA005
GTGCCTGCCAGAGGAGTCCCTGCACTTCAGCTTCATCGATATTGAGTTCTGGGAGGTTCTCGCGTTCACCAAGGGCTAGCATGACGGTCAGGAGCCGCTTGAAGTCCTCTAACATGGTGAGCGTTTGTTGCAGGAGGGGTTCAAGTTCAGCATTGCGTTCTGTTAGCTTGACTAGGCTCCAGGTCTGTTCAATTTCTTGCTAGAGTTGAATCAGTTTTTCACGATAGAGATGAGCAGCTCTTTCAGAGCGCAGGAAGGAGGTAGCATCCCATTCATCAAAACCCCGCAATAAATGTGTCTCTAACCCCAGCAAAGGTAGTCTGGACTCCACACGAACCATCTGGGTGGCATCCTCAGAATACTTTTATTGGTTGTTTGCTCGACTAACATTTGCTTTCTGATTAGCTTAGTTCTAATTTTTATGACAATAAAAAAATTATTTTCCAACAATTTCATCTCAACCAGTATGTTATTTTGTCGTCACTTAATTTTGAGTCTTTTCACAATGCTGATTTCAAATTCTGCTTTATCATCAAACTTATTGGATATTTATGATTTCAGCAGCCGAGAGACAGCAGGTAGTTGGATGATTGTAAACGATGGTGTAATGGGAGGTGTTTCCCAATCTCGGCTAAGCCTCGATGAGCAAGGTGCCTTAGTTTTTGAAGGAAGAGTATCACTGGATTATGGGGGTGGTTTTGCATCAGTGAGGTCAATAGTTAATCAATTGGATGCTCAAAAATACCAAGGAATCTTTCTTAAAATTAGGGGTGATGGAAATAAGTATCAATTAAGATTGAGACAGACAAGTAGAGTAAATGGTCCCGCATTTTATCAGCATTTTAAAACCGAAATTGGAAAATGGGTAGAAGTTTTCATTCCATTTACTGAGTTTAAAGCATCCTACAGGGGAAGGTTATTACCAGATCATCCAAAGCTTGACACTAGTAGAATCACTCAGATTGGCCTCATGATTAGTGATAAACAAAAAGGGAATTTTCGCTTGGAAGTAAAAAGAATTGCCATTTTTAAGAAGAGCAAACCTTAGAAACAGAACAGATGAGATATTAAGAATTGTTTGAATACAAAATTTTACGATTAAAATATTATAATAAGTTACTGATATTATATATTATTACTTTATTTTCTTCAATTGGTTGCTCCCAAGGCCAATTCCCGTTGCAAAAAAATGATGACTCTTTCCTTACAAAACAAACTTCTAATCCTCCAGAAAACTCGAAAATTCCTGTTGGTCTTCAAAAGTTTTCACTTCCGCAAATGGTAGAAGGGATCTTGCGAAAACGTGAATATTTTGTGCGGTTTCCTCTCAAGCCAAACCGTTTAAATTACCCGATAGTTTTTTATTTTCATGGCAAAGGTTCTACTGCCTATAGATTCTTCAAAAGTTTACGTGAAGTTCAAAAGCTAATTGATAATAATCAATTCATCGGGATTTTTCCTCAGGGTTATAAAAAAAGTTGGAACCTAAATCATGAGCCATCTAAAGCTGATGATTCAGCATGGGTCAAAGAAATTCTTGAAGAAATTTCAAAACTGGGTTTTGTTGATTCGTCATCAGTTTATGCAGTAGGTATTTCCAACGGTGCAGGGTTTGTTAATAAACTCGGTAAAGAGACTGACCTCTTTAAGGGAATTGCACCAATTGTTAGCCAGCAGACAATTGAAATGTTTAAAATGTCTCCTCCGAGGGCGATCTCTGTTTTTCAAGTTAACAGAGACAATGATCCTTTGATTCCACTTGAAGGGGGTTTGTCTAGAACATCTCATAGGTTTGTCTCAGCACTTGAAAGTGCAGAAAATTGGGCTCTACATTCGGACTGTAAAAAAGTTCCAAATGCCTTGGAAGATTTCTGGGGACCCTACCTTGTAAAGGGTTTTGTTTACGATGAATGCGAATCGGGGAGGCAGGTTCGTTATCATATTGTTAAGGGTTCTGGTCATAAAAGTTATTTTAAAGGTTTTCCGTTTCATACAATCATCTGGAACTTTTTCAAAAATTTCTCTGGTGTTGAGTGATTCTCAATCGATTTTCTGTGTATAGTGAGAATGGAATCCGTCAGCTTTTAAAAAAATTGTCATCTTGAGAGGATTGATCCAATGGAATCAATCCTTGGTTAGAAAATTAAATAAGCTTTTCAGAAGTAAGCACTTAGCAATTTCAACACTTAATAAAACTATAAGTGTTTACAGTGTCCTATTTAAACTCTTGGTGATCTCAATGATTTTGGTTGGGTGCTCTAGCACTAGTCCATCATCAGATGAAAAGGATAATTCAAGCCTTGTTAATCCAAATTCCTCAGAAATTTCAAATTTCCCATCCGGGTTGCAAAAGTATTATCTGGACCAAATGGTTGAAGGAAGTATTCAACAGCTTGAGTATTTTGTCCGGTATCCTTCTCAGCCTAATAAATCCAATTACCCAATAGTATTTTACTTCCATGGAAATGGAGGTACTACTGAAAATTTTTTTTTACTATAATCTGAGTGAGGTACATAAACTAATTGATAATAATAACTTTGTTGGAATTTTTCCACAGGGTTTAGAGGAAAGTTGGAATTTGGGTGAAGAAGCATTCAAAGCAGATGATGTTGCATGGGTTGGAGAGATAATTAAAACAATCTCAGAAAAGAGCTTCGTGGATTCATCATCTGTTTATGCTGTCGGTATATCCAATGGAGCGGGTATGGTAAATAAGTTGGCCAAAGAAAGTGATATGTTGAAGTGAATTGCCCCCATTGTTAGCCAGCAAACGCTAGCATTATCGAAAATAAAACCTTTTAATAGTGTTTCAGTTTTTCAAATCAATGGTGATGACGATCCACTAATTCCCATTAATGGGGGGTATCTAAAGTACAACATCAATTTGTTTCAGCAAAAGAAAGTGCGGAAAATTGGGCAATGTATTCAAAATGTTCAACCCTTCCCGCGACTTTTGAAAATGTGTGGGGACCCTATCCAGTAACAGATTTAATCTTTAGAAATTGTGATTCGAATCATCAGGTGCGCTATCATATCGTTGAGGGATCAGGTCACAGAGGAAATTTTGGAAATTTTGCCCTTCACACAGCAATCTGGAACTTTTTTAAAACATTCCATGGCGGAGATTGACCGCAAACAGTGCTAGATGATGTGATTCAATTTACTTAATTTTGCCATTGAACTAATTTGCTTTGAAGCACTATAAGTGAACCTAAAGTGTGAGACCAAACATAGATGAACATGTTTGAGGAGAGGAATTATTGAACAAAACACAAATTTCAGCACTAGCAAATCATCTGATCCAATCAAGAGTTGGTGGACCACCAACGGTCCTCCCCATTGAATCAATGATCGCTTTGTCAATTGACCAAGGCTACATCGTTCAGGAAGCAATTCATGCGCAACTAAAAAATAATGGTTTTGGTGAACTCATTGGCCATAAAATAGGTTGCACCACTAAAGTTATGCAGGATTTTCTTTCCATTTTACACCCCTGCTCAGGAGAAGTGTTTGAAACAATGGTTTTTCCAAGCCGAACCACTTTAAAGCTTTCTGATTTTCAAAAAATTGGGCTTGAATGTGAAATTGCTGTGCGGCTCTCAAAGGATTTTCCCGAGCAGAAGACTCATTATGACATTGAAATGGTTAAAGATGGTGTCGGTGCTTTAATGGCTGCAATCGAACTTGTTGAAGACCGCTATATTGATTATCCAAGCTTTCCGACTCCGATCTTGATTGCGGATGATTTCTTTAATACAGGGGTAGTTTTGGGAGCTGAGCAAGCCAACTGGAAATCAATACCTCTCAGTGAAATCAAGGGTTGGATGAAAATCAATGGAAAAGTGGTTGGATCTGGTTCAGGTGCGGACATTATGGGTAATCCTTTGAATGCCTTAGCCTGGCTTGCCAATCACTGTGTCAAACTTGGAAAACCGCTCAAAGCAGGAGGCTTCGTGATGCTTGGAAGCGTCATTCAAACGGTCTTTATTGAGAAACCAGCCAAAATTCAAATTGGTTTTGAACAGCTTGGAGAGGTTGCAGTAGATTTTGCTGCATGAGATGTACTCGATATGTCCACATTATCAGTAATCTAACTTCTCAAAACTGTTTTTAGTAAAAAAAATCAGCCAGCAAATAAATAAAAAAATCTTAACATGACTTTGCTGATTTAACTTACCTCTTTATAAATAATTCGAAAGAGAATACTTCAAAAAAATTTAACTGATTATTCTTAAATGAACTTAGTCAAAACATCACGGCATCAAAATATGATTTTTTATAAAGGGTAATGAGGGTAAAAATAGTATTAATCTACTGAAGTCCCCTTAATTTGTAATGGAGAAAAAATTGAATCAGTGAGTTTCGAATTGTTACTAAAAACAATGATTGCTCAAAATTTCAACAACTGAATGAAAGATCTATAATAAATCAGAGGTCTTCATATGGAAAATAATGAAAATCAATCTCCCAATTTAGCATATTCTTGAAATGTTGAGCACATAGTTCTTGAAGATCTGAAGGGGCTTCTGCACCCAATTCATTTGTACGTTTTTGCAACCAGCTCACTTGTTTGCGGAAGTCAGTAGTCAGGTGTAACTCAACCCACTGTTTAACTGGACCAGTCATATAACCACTGCTGGCACGCTCACACCAAGTTAGGTACATCCACTCCGCGGCTAACATAATAGTAAGAATCTCTAGGAAGGATCCCGTCTGTGCAATTTTGACCGCCCCGTCGCTCAACAACTTAGCTTTGCCTTCAATTTTGAATTCAATCTGTTCCTTTTCACTTACCCCTATTGATAAAAATGTCTTCTGGAAATAATCATCCTGCTCACTCCCCAAAGCAGACAAAATAGCTATAAGACGATTTTGATCATCAATGACTGTAGCTTTGGCAAGTGCGTAAGCAAATATTGTTATTGCTGAACGAACAAAATTGTGTTCGAGTTGCAAATATTTCTTGAAAACATGTTTTGGAATCGTGTTTTGTTCTACATCTTGAGTAAATCTGTGATAAATCATTGCCTTCCAAGAAGTTGAGTTTCGTTGTCTCAACCATTCGACAAAATTCTCTTCCGTATTTTCTGAACAAAATTTTGAAAAGTCGCTACTTGATGCTGACATTTTCTTCCATTTGTAATTAAATTTTTTGAAAAACTTTTGGAAAAATGTATCGGAAATTTCACTTATGAACAAAATTCAGGCTTAGTATCTAAATTCTTTTAACCTTAGTGAAATTGATAATGCAGGGGTTGATAAGGTTATCAATGATTGTTTGGCACCCAAAATAGCTATATCAATTTAAATTACGGCTGTAAGTCTCAATTGTACTTGTCACAATAAAGATATAAATTCAATCAAACGAGCCCCAAAATAGCATTGGTGTGGGAGTGAATAGTGACAGAGCAATGGTAGCTTTCTGACAGCTGATTTTCAGTGGTGGACCGAATATCTGAGATTAGTTCCTGATTCAGATCATCCAAAACTACTGACAATGTAATAGATTTAGTTGAGAGATCCCAAAGTTTCAAAAAGTTTGTAAACGTCCTACTGACTTTGATTTGTTTGCATTCAATTGATCTTAAACCAGCTTCACTCCAGAGCTTTTCCAATTCATCCAAACTAGAAACTACCGAACTGGGCGGCAAAGGATACTCGATCCCTCGATTGTGAAACTCGTTTTGAAGTTATTCATGCGGTAAGCCACCACCTGGAACATCCCAGACATAAGCCGCAATCATACCACCTGGTCTAACTACTCTTTTCATCTCCACCACTCCGAGAAATGGATGGGGTAAAAAAAAGAGAGCAAGTGCCATTGTTGCTACATCGAAATAAGATGATTCTGATGAAAGAGCTGTGGCATCTTCAATTTGGAAAGTTGCTGGCTTCGCCGTGTAACGTTTACGGGTAAATTCTATTTGGGCTTTTAATGGGTCAATACCCAATAATTTTGAAGGGGTGCAAAGTTTAGCAATTTGTGCTGTGAATGCTCCAGTACCACAGCCAATGTCAATTCAACTCTGCCCACTTGCATGGTTAAGCCATTCAATGAATTTTGTTCCTAATAATTTGTTTCAGACACCCACCATTTTTTCATAGGCTGTGCCGTCTTCGTAAAGAATTTTCTTCTCACTCATCAGATACTTTCAATTTAATTTAAGAAGTAAGGGTTTTGTAGCAGTGAAAAAGATGTATTTGGTATTCGGATAGCGCAAAGTGGTGGCAGTGATATCAAATCTAAATCAAGAAATGGTTTAGAGAATCTTTGAGGTATTGGGTAAATATTTGAACATTAAACTAGTTTCTGTAGGTGATAATCTAGTAAATTGATTCTGCTTTAAGAATTGATTTGTAGGAAATGAGAAATTTGGCAAAGAGTCTAACACTTAAATCATTAAGTGTTGATATGTCAAAGGAAGGAGGGTGAATTACTTGTTAAATCGTGCTGGAGACATTTCCAATACTACAAAGATCCTCAGATCTTCTATCCTCAGACGATAATATTATATGTTTATTGTTTATATAACCTTAACCAAGTCAGTTCTGTGAGTTCTGCGAGTATATCTTTGATTGACGTGTTTCTAATTGATTAGATAAAGGAAGTGAATATTTGTAATTCTAAGAGCTTAGTTGGAAAAAGGAAGGTGGGATCCAGTTGTACTAGATCCCAATTCAATTTACCGAGGGGAAGATGCGATTGCTGTCATGAGAGAAGCTTTCAAATCATTTCTAGGGTTACCCCCATTGGCTGCATGTAATTTGCCCAATTGCATTCGCATGTTCCCTATAAATTCACAGATGCCCATTGGCTGACTTGAGTCAGCTATCGTTTTTTGGTCGGCCACGTAAGATTCCTTGGTTGGCCAACGTAGCACCATTGTACCATTGCCTGCTTGATCTACGAGTAAATCTGCATTAAATCGCTGAGATAAATAACATTCAGAAGTAGACACAGTCTGAGTGGCAGCCCTAGCTGCTGAATGCTGTTGTGGAGTGAATTTAAAGCCAGTTACCAAATAGGCAACAGGCATTCCAGCAGTCAACAGATCTGTGTCCTCATCGTGAAATGCGAACAGCGTTGGGACGCTAATAATAGTTGCAATCAATATGGCTAGGAATTTCTTTTTCATGGAGGTGCCTTGCTGAATTTTCATTTTAAATTTAAGTACAACAAATTTTTTCATCGTACTTAGTAAAATTCTTATATCAATTATAAGGTAGCGAGAAGCAAGCATTGAATGATCTACAAGCTCAAAAATTTTAAATACTGCACCCATAAAAGGTGTCTGTACCTTCGAAACTTTCTATGTTGAAGAAGGGTTGTGCCTCAATTACAAGAAAAGTTAACAGATAATAGTAGTTTATGCATATTGGATAAGACGCCTAGTGAAGAAAACAATAGCTTTCTTAAACCTACTCAGTAAGGCCTGCATTCTAGATCCTGATGAAAGCAGGAACCATCCGCAAATAGACTTGCAAATCGTTGGCAAGAGATACTGATTCTTTAGATTATAAGTCCAATGGTTAAAAATTGGAGCAAGCCTATTCCTCTGTCCTTCTACTCTGCAATCAAATTTTATCCGTAGAGGCGTTTCGTGAGCATATTTAATAAAGAATTATTGCCGCCATAGTACTAGTCTCTGATAGTACAAAATCGATCTGGAGGATACTATAAATCTCTTTATTCCCGGTGAGTACTAGTTTGGTATTACATATCTATTGAATTCTGTTGATTTCCATCTCTGTAATTTTTTTATAATGTATATTTCAGAAATGACTCTTCATCTTCTTTAACCAACTAGATCCATTCAAATATTTGAGGGTAAAGGGAGTCTGAAAACTGATTTTTAGTCGCAAAACATTCGAAATTGAATCAAACTTAAAAATATCAAGCATATGACTAAAAAGCCAGTTTGGTACTTTTCTAGTGAGTTTACCGTTAAAATATTTGTTATTAATTTTTTTTTGGAAGTAACTTAATTTACTAGTTTGATTTAAATTAAGGATTTAAAAATAAATATTATGTTTTGTAAATCTAATATCTATTAGATTTCGAGCTTATCTTTACTTGTTTTTTTGTGATCGACTTGCAACCTCCAAGGGAGGCATGGATTTAGAGATTTGCAGTTAATTTTTTCAGATTCATTTCTAAAATTTATTGCTTTATCTGCTTCATGAAAAATTTTATGCAGAAAATTTAATTTGATTTGTGATAATTAAATATTTGGGTTTAGCTCTAGATTTTTTTGTAAAATTCAAATCGTATATATCAAATATTTAACTACCAAATAAATTTCAAAGACATTTTGGCTTTTTTCGGGCGAACTAGCTTTTTTAGAGAGTGGTTGGTACTTTTTTTTTCTGTTTTGTTGGTGAGCTGTGCTCCTTTGCCAAAGGAGGGAGACACCAGCAATCTAACAGAGGTTACACTGACTCTTCAGCATCGTAGTTCAGAACGCAGCGCCCGTGCTGGTTCAAGTTCTCGTGCCACAGAGTTCATT
>AGAU01000465.1 GCA_000224765.2 SAR324 cluster bacterium JCVI-SC AAA005
CTCAATAACCAAGTTCGTCGTCTTTTGCTGGAAGGGGCTGTGGAGCTTTTCAAGTCACCAGAACAGCTACGGATCTACGGTGATCGAGTCCAGGTCGAATTTGATGCAACCCAGCAGATTCAAACAGTTTACGCGGAACGAGCTGTCTGCTTTGAGCAGCCTGGACGAGTAGCTCGTGCTGATTCTGTAAGGATAGAGCAAGCAACCCAACTGATCTTGTTGGAAGGTAACGCCCAAGTACAAACCGATCAGTACAACCTGCAAGGTGAGTCGATCAAGCTTTATATGGATGTCAGCCAAGGAGTGGCTCAAGGTGACGATAATTCTCCGATTCGGGTTACTATTTTGATGGATCAGCCCAATTCCGCAAGCAACGCATTTCGGTGCAGATGAATATCAGCAATAACACCTTTACCAACCTGCGTACCAAGTATACTCCCCCTGTAACGGATGAAGGCAAGCAAGGAGAAGAAGCCAATGGTGTAAAGGAAGAAAATCCACCTCCTGAACTTGCGATGGATGCTTCCTTCAAGAAGTTACCCGGTGGGTTGATGGTCTACGTGGAGGAGTTAGGCAAGGGGGAGAAAGTTGAAACTGGTAGTAAGCTCAGCGTTCATTATGAAGGCTGGCTAGCTAGCGACTTCACCAAGTTCGACAGTAGCATCGACAAGGGGAGACCTTTCGAATATAACCATGGCGAAGGCATGGTTATCAAGGGCTGGGAAAAATCCATGGAGGGCGCGCGGGTTGGTACTAAGCTACAACTGAAAATTCCTGCTAAACTGGCGTATGGTACTTCTGGAATGTCTGGAGCTGGTATTCCTCCCAACGCAGATCTGATCTTCAAACTAGAAATATTAGCAGTAGAGAAGCCGGTAGAAGATTCGAAAAAATCACCAAACTTGGTAGATCTTTATGCTTGAAGATGGATTGACTGTTGGTGAGTTAGGCCTAGTTTGAGGTCCGTAATCTGAGCCACTAGCCTGAGGAAACGCAGATCAAAGCTACTTTGTTCAATGTAATCAAATTCGGACAGCTTTAATCCGCTAATGTAATCTTTACTTCTTTCTTCTGTTTCTTCCTTCCGCTAAGTATCCTTTCAGCATACGCGCAGTAAATCCGTGTTTTTTGCACATTTCCTTGACGAGAGATAGATCCTTGTTTCTCTCATCCCGCAACGCAGTTTTTCTTTGCTTTTGCAGTTCTGCAATTTGATTCTCAAGTTCTTGTACGCTGGGCATTGTCATCCTCAGTTAGCTGTTGATCAATTAGCAAAGTAAACTTTGCCTCATCTCTAAAATAGTACGCTCCCCTTTGCGAGTTATTGCAAAGAGTGTTCGTAAGTAATCATTACAGAATCAGTTACTTTTGTTCTGCAACCTATTTTCTCTTAGTTATAGCAGTTTTAAACTGCTAATTTGAAAAAGTCTATCCAGTTCATGAAATGAATGCAAAAGAAACTTTTTCGATTAGCGACAGCGAATGGTATAGGCCTGGGTGCATAGGTTATACTGACCAAATAAGTGTAAACTCCAAAATTTAATTCAGCAACATAGTGTCTGTGTGTTGGTAATTCGACACCTAATTGAATAGTTCAATACGCAGAGAACTAATGTGTCTATTCAGTTGGTTCAAGTGTATGTGATTTCTGTTTGGACTAAAAGAGATAGGACTTTTTCTAATATGAATAGAAAAATAAAATTAAAAAATTAGGAGAATATTAATGAACAATCAATACAGCCGCGAGTACCAGTCATATTTGACTTATGCCTTACAGCGTTACCTGATCGAATACTGCAACTATACCGAGAAAGATGCAGAGATCAAAGTGATGCAGGATTTCGAAGAAGTAGAGCAAGAAGCACGAGAAGCTGGTTTCTTGTGAAAGCAATGTTTATTTTCAATTATCTGAAACATCCATCTGATACAATAACGATTTCGAATGAGTGTGAGATGCCCGAGTGGGTAGCGAGTTTTTTACTCTCAAGTAAATATTTTTTCTCATCGGCGAGAACACCTCAATAGTGACTACGACCATTTCCTCGCTAAGAAATCAAGACACGGCAAAAAGCAATAAATACAATTCAAATAGAGCTAATTGCATCCTCTCTCTTCATTCTCATTTTCTACTAGAAATACCTACACATCGTATTCTACAGAAGCCCAATCAGTCAGATAGTATCAGTTTTTCATCAGTGATGGTGTGAATGAAAAACAGGCAGGAAAGACAAGACTTTTTGCTGGTTTGCTGGAAGACTGATTTTATTTGAAAATAAGTAGACAAAAGCTTCTTGATTTGAGTTAGTGCGGCCAGTTGGAATTGCTCAAAAGTACGTGGAGCCCTCTCCACACCAATCTAGAAGAAAATTATTTAGCGGTCCATGCTTTAGCGAAGCTTATGTATACGAGTACAACGAGTTCCTTTGGTTTAGCAAGCGGTCCACAAATCGCCTACGTAGTGGTACATGCAGACGAATATGCGATTCAGGCCAGCAGGCTAGTCAAGAGCTCACAGGATTTTCAGGAAAGTCTTCAGCAGCATCTACAAAAATTATTGCAGGAACAGGTCAATGTGATTTTGCTAAATCTGAAAAAGACAGAGCAGCAACCACCAAAATTCCTAAGATCTTTAGGAGAACAAGTGATCGTGATTCCATCACTAGAGCAGGACTCGATCAATGGCCAGTCAGAGCGACTAAGTGAGTATTTGGTGAGGCAGAGATGTCTGAAACAGCTTATCTTTACAGGTGGTTGGAAAAATGCCTGCCTCAAGCATACGCTCCGCCAGACAGTAATGACAAAAGATCCATTTGAATTGGGGATCATGGATGAGATCCATCATCCGATTAAAGGCGTAGTAGAGTATGGGAAGCAAATGCTTGAAGTCATAGTCACAGTGGACCACAACTTCGTATTTTGAGGTATAGAGAGGATCAGGCGGGTTCTGCGGTCTTTTCCGGTAAGCGTCGTGGTTCCTCTAACCACTCCTTGTCATCGAGCAGGTATTGCATACGCTCAACGATTTGCTGTAGTTCGTGATTACGTTGCTCAAGGGACTGGTTCTTGTTGCGCTCTAGCAGGACCAGACGCTTAAGGCGCTTGACTTCCATCACTTGGTTGCGGTGCAAGACTCTGAGTTGAGAGTGATAAGTGAAGAAGTAGGCCACACAGAAAAGGATGCCCAGCGCCAAAGTTACGAAGATCGGTACAAAAATTGGGCGCTCAAACCGGAAATTCAGGCCGAGTTCATCAAGGTCGAACCGGATCACAATAGGATCTAAATTCTGGGTGATGAAAATAATACTCAGGTAAAGAAATCCGGCGAAGAATACGAGCCAGAGATAGCGCATAGCCTCCTTGGTACTGGGAGTAGGTTACAGTGATGGTATCCACTTCCGCCAGAGCCAACATTGTGGGTGCTTTGGGAATACCGACCGTCTCTGGAAGTTAAGGTACTATCCCTTACTTTATCGCCGAGTGTCAAGATCTTGGCAATGCTAGACGCGAGTCTGTAAGAGTTCTTTCAACTTTTTTGGATATTCAAGACGGAGAATAATGAGAATTTGCAGGGCTTTAGTGCTCTTGATAAGTGTATTGGAGTTTTATGCTGTACCCGTAGTTGCTGTGGAACTCTCACTACTTGATGAGTCGCGTCAAACCTGTGATTCTTTGCGTCAGGGAGTAGGCTTTCCAGAATTACGCTCTGATCCGATGTGGAAGGACCTGCGTTTTCGCTACCAATTTGATGACCAGACTGGCAACTGCAAATTCTCCAGCTTTGAACTGCACCTGGATTCTTGGCAGCGTTCCCTGATGGATAACCTACTGCAAGGACTATCAGTACATTACAGATCACGATTCAGCCCTGATTTCTGGAATTTGACCAATTGGGTTCAGGAAGAACAACCTCTGAGTCGAATTCAGGTCTTTCGCAATCAGGAATTTTCTTTCTCTATCACTCCTGATGCACAGGGTCATCCTGGTGTACTAATCCAGTTCACAACACTGCCAGGTGAATTTCTTGATCAGTGATCATTAGGAGTCGAATTTCTCGCAACCTCGCAGTCCCTGAGCCTTCCCCCAGTCGTACATGTATTCAGAGACCCGTAGCAGCGCCACAGGATCTCCCGGATTGATGTGGTCTCCCGGCAGCCAGATTTCAGACTTTGGCTCTGGTGACGCATTCCAGAGTAAATTGTAGGAAGGTTGCGGCGCAAGGCGGTCGTCACGCCCATTGATGAAGTGGATGGGAGTGTTCCGAATATTGGGTAAATAGGCTTCCATCTCACCATATTCCAAGAGCGTCGAGAGGAACCAGGCAAGGCTACCGGCCAGCACTCGTAGTCCAAGATCCTCACTCCAAGCAACTAGTCCTTCCGGCTCTGAGGGCATTTTGTAGTGAATGCGGCCTTGTCGGACAAACTCACGGTTAAAGAGTCCCTCAAAATCTGTGAACGCATAAATCAGCAATAACCCTGAAACGTTTTCATTCTCCAAGCTGGCTAGAGCCGCAGTGAAGGGGGCTCCAAAGCTACCCCCAGCCAGCACAACTTGTTCTGTGAAGCGAGCATCTCCGTCTAGAGAACCATTGGTATGACGTAGCAGCGCTTGTAAGGCACCAAGAGTGTGGAGCATTTCCAGGCGAATCAACTCTCCTATATTCCACCACTCAGCAACTCCATAGCTCAGCCAGGACTGTTTGCTAACATATTTTCTAATCGGGTGCTCCATCGCCACAGTGTTGGCTGGATCATTGAGGCCAGCACTTCCATCCAGCAGATTCTTACCTTGTTGCACTCCGGTGAGTAGAATAGAAGTGTCACAACGCAGACCTCGAGGGTTTCCTCGAAACCAAGCAATGGTTTTTCGTTCAGGATCGCTGATAGACTGGATTTTCCACTGCTTGGTATCAAGTTCACGAACTTGCCAGCGTGGGATCTCTTCTAGTTCAATGGGTTGGCGAATTTGCTCCAATTTCCAGTAGCTTAGTCCCAAAAAGGAGGTCAGCCCTAGCAGTAGTACTCTCCCAATCCAGCGCAGCATCATGATTCCAAGTGATGATTCAGTGATGTCTCCAGATAATCTCTTGATTGCCTGTTTTCAGAAACGTTTTGAGCAAGTTTTTGACCTTTTTTCACAGAATGTAAACTGTAGAAGGTGATAACGGAAGTCTGAGGAGGCCGGCTGTAAGGAGAGAAAGCAGGGAGTAGATGAAATCTCCCTGCTGTGGAAGTGACTGGCTATTCGTGGCGACCTACCATGGCAAAAGCACCCCAATAGAAGGGGCTACTCCAGCGGAAGTCATCAACCATTTCAAGACGAGCCACTCTCATGGCTTCCCTTGGAGGAAAACCATCTAGATACTTGTCGTAAAACTTGGTCATCAGGAGTTGAGTACCGTCATCAGAGACTTCCCAAAAAGAATTGATTACGGAGTCGACACCAGCTTCCTGGAAGGAGCGGCGTAGACCATAGACTCCTTCACCTTCGTGGATCTCACCTAGACCAGTTTCACAAGCAGATAGAATGACAAGGCGGGTACCAGTCAAGTTTAGGCTGAGCACTTCCATCGCAGTCAACACTCCGTCATTATCCGTATCGATTTCACCCAACAGCGGAGCATTCGGATTCAACCCAGCAAAGGCTAAACCAGCACGCAACAAAGGGTTATCTGCCGGAGGTGGGATGGGATTTTGACTACCACGCTGCATGCCCATGATGCGTTTGGTCAGACGTTCCTGTTCTTTCAGAAAAAAACCATGAGTCGCAATATGAAGAATCTCAGGAACCTTCTCAGCGTTGTAACTGCGTAACTCTTTCTCCTCAGCTGCAGCCCGAGTGACAAAGGTTGTGCTGCGCTCCTTGTCGCCCGCAACCTCTTCAATTACTCTACCTTCTTTCTCAGCACCGGGAAGAGGACTGAAGTTTAGCCCACGCAGACCGTTACCCATACGAATGCCAGAGTTTACCGTTGCTGAACGTTTACTGGAAGCAACTAGGCGAGCTTCTGGAGAATTGCTGATCTCATCGGAGTCATAGTCTGGACCAGCAATGATCAGTACATCACCTTCGGCAGGTTCCAGCGGATCTATGACCAAATCTCGAGCAGAACTGATTAACCGCAGGTTCAGGGTCTCGATCAGGTACTGATCCTCAAAATCAACCAATGCATCAAAGGGCAAAACATTCAGCACGCTGTCTGGGATCAGGAAGATCGAATCCTTGTCTTCCAGGAATTCAGTGATTGGATCCCAGAGTGGCTCATAGAGTTCTTGGGCAATCGGTTTGATATCGTCCTCAATGACAGTAACGTCCATCATATAGTCACGCAACTCCATGATCATGTCTTTGAATGGCTCCAGTTCTTCATAATTATAGAAGTAGAGTTCACCATTATTCAGGATGACGACACAGAGTGACCACTCATCATTTTCGTCACGGTAGGTGAAAAAATCGACCAGCGCATGTTCCTCACCGACAGCATCAAGCACATCCTTAACACTGACCTGCTGAATTGCCTGCCGAAAGACAGCACTCGCTTCTCCCAGACGTAGTTGAAGGCCATTGACCCTATTTTCGAGATCGTTGATCAACTGAGGAAAGTTGTTACGAGTTTCTGGAGTAGGGCCAGAGAGTGTCAAGGCAGCCAATTCCTTGCGGGCAGCGGTTAACTCTTCCGTGATAACTTGCAACTCCGGAGAGTCTGCCATCTGAACTACCTGCTGAGTTTCACTGGTGATCTTCAGTAGCAGTCCCTTGCGTCGGAGGCTGATATCAAAAATGTCTCGAGCTGTGCGTTCGTCGTCTAATTCAATCAGCAACCGAATGTAAGCATCTAACTCAGGGCGATAGAGATTGATATAGGACTGACGGGTATTGTCACCAGCTACCCAGAGAATTCGGTTCAGAAATTTGTTACGGCGCTGATAGCCCAACTGCCGTGTTTCGTAGGCGTCATCTAGTTCCCCCATCTCATGCTGGAGATTGGCCAGATTGTTCAAGGTTTCAAAGGTGTAAGGGTGTAATTCCCCAAGGACCTTGTCCTGTAATTCCAGCGTTTCCCGGAAAAGTTCCAGAGCCTCGTATTCACGACCTTGTTCAAAGTAGAGCATGGCGAGATCATTCATACTACGTAGCACGTCTTCATGTGCCTGCCCTCCAAATAGTTCAGTACGCAGTTCGAGGGCACGAACCAGAGTTTCTTCTGCTTGTTCCAGTTCGCCAAGTT
>AGAU01000464.1 GCA_000224765.2 SAR324 cluster bacterium JCVI-SC AAA005
AAAGTGATCAAGTTGAGTGGCTACTAACGAAAAATGTGTAATTCTTTTCTGATCAATAAAATCTGAATCTAGGTTCTTGGGAGCAATGATAGAATTTGCTCCTGCAAGCATCGTCCTGAAAATAATGGATATCCCCCCCACATGAAATAATGGTAAGTTGATCAACCATTTGTCGTCTGGATCAACAGGAATATTTTCAGATGATCCTTTAGCACTCCAAATAAAATTAGGAATGGAGAGCGCAACCAACTTTGGGAATCCTGTACTGCCAGAAGTCGCTATTAACAGATCTAACTCGATGGGGAGGTAAATAGGATTATCGAATGTGGTTGTCAGATTTTCTTTGGATTGAATTATTATCCATGGACGTATTTGCAATAAAATTTTATCTTTCTGGCATTGAGAAAGTTTTGGATTGAGCGGGACAACGACTCCACCTGCTTTCCAAATTGCGAAGAAGTTGATGAGAGTGGAGGTTGAATTTTCAACAAAAATTACGATTGGGGCTTTGGAGCTTTGTTGATAAAATTCTTTACTTTTGATGTCAACGGCATCCCAAAATTTTTCGAAAGTTAGACAGTTGGCTTCGTCAGAAAGACATTTTCGTGAGGCAAAATTCTGAAGTGTAAAATTCTGAAGGGCCGGTATGTCAAGAGGTAGGTTCACTGTTAACTTCTAAATTCTTCAAGTATCTTCACACCTCCCTGTTTGAGTAATTGATTAGTTACTTCCTTACCAAGTTTCTCTGGTTCTTCAAGGAATCCAGTCCCCCTAGCTACTAGCAATTCCATACCATTGGGATCACCGATTCTTGCCTCGAGATGAAGTTCTCCATTCTTTTCAACGCAAAATCCTGAAATGGGAACATGGCAATTGCCACTCAAACCAGAGAGGACCGTACGTTCACAGATCAGTTCTCGTTCTGTTTTTGTATGCCTCAATTGCTGTATCCATTGAAGCGTATCTTGATCGCCAGAGCGCGTTTCGATACCAATCACCCCCTGAGCGATAGCTGGGAGCATTACAGAATGAGGAATCACCTGAGCAATTCTTTCTTGGAGGCCTAATCGTTTTAATCCTGCAACAGCGAGAATAATTGCATCATATTCTCCATCATCTAATTTTCTGAGACGCGTATCTAAATTTCCCCGTAAGTTCTTAATCTTCAGATTTGGAAAAAAATGGCGCAACTGAGACATCCTTCTTAATGAGCTTGTTCCAATCACGGCGCCATCTGGTAGCTTATTGAGGCTAGGATACTGGTTGGAAACCAGCGCATCGTTTGGATCATCCCTCTCCGTAATTACTGAGAGTTCCAAGGAAGGTGGGAGCTCCGTGGTTAAATCTTTCATGCTGTGAACTGCAAGATCTGCTCGATGATCCATTAGAGCTTGCTCAAGTTCCTTGATGAAAAGCCCTTTACCCCCAATATCAGCAAGTGAACGATCAAGCCTCTGATCTCCCTCTGTTGTCATTGGAACTAGTTGGACATCTAATTCAGGAAATTCT
>AGAU01000463.1 GCA_000224765.2 SAR324 cluster bacterium JCVI-SC AAA005
CCACGCATCGAAACAATCAGCACTCCGAGTGCGAGAGCAATCAGGGAGAATGCAGCCAGACTAGCGTCTTCACGCAGTTGAGTCCTGTGGGTGACAAAGCCCGAAAGTAGCGCTACCGCTAGACCAGCCCCCAAACCCCCGAAAGTCATAGGGACAAGGGAGAGACCAAATAGGAGATAGCCGGTGGCTGCCCCTGGTAAAACCGCAGAAGCCATC
>AGAU01000462.1 GCA_000224765.2 SAR324 cluster bacterium JCVI-SC AAA005
GAGTAAGATCTACATCTACCCAGAGCAGCTTTAGTACTTCTGATGGCCTGGAACCACTCCAGCCTATGAACTGATGCAAATGGGCAATATGTCGATCATGGTAGGATGCCCAGATCTCATGCAGCTTTTGGAACTGCTCATCTGTCAACACTTCAATACGCTCGGAGTCGGGATCTGGTTTAGGAAGTTTAATTGTCCAGTTGAGAGAAGAGCAAAGCTGCTGACTGACTCCAAAATTGATGATCCGACGCAGTAATTCCAATACATTGCGCACCGTCCCGTTACTGTGATCCTTCAATAATTCTAAACGCAGTCTGTCTACATC
>AGAU01000461.1 GCA_000224765.2 SAR324 cluster bacterium JCVI-SC AAA005
CCAAGTGGAAGGGCAGCCCAACCCCAGAAGTTTGGCTAATTTCCCGATGCAGGCCAATGGTGCAGAGATGCTGAGGATTGCTTGCATCCTGATGACGGAAGCCGGAATCAGGGTCTGTGCGCCAGTACATGATGCTTTACTGATCGAAGCGCCTCTAGATGAACTCGATGGCAGAGTCCAGCAAGCACAGGAGTTGATGCGTGAGGCATCTAGACAGGTCTTGGGAGACTTTGAGTTGACGACTGATGCAGATATCCATCGCTATCCTGATCGCTACCGGGATGAAGAACGTGGAGGAGCCTTCTGGGACAAGGTGATGAGTCTGCTTCCAGAGAACCTAATTCACACGGATTAGAGTCAAATAACCTGCACACTGGTGAGCACCTACCTGCACACCAGTGCGCACCCGGGTCCTCTATTAGAATATCTATTTATAATATTATGGTAGCTATTAGA
>AGAU01000460.1 GCA_000224765.2 SAR324 cluster bacterium JCVI-SC AAA005
TTTTTCAAACACCTCACTCAAAAATTATAGAGAGGAAATTTGCTGATTTATGCTGTTAGGTTTATTGGGTCATAAAGTTAGAACTACACACAATTAAACTGGATTAAACAGATGCATTTATCCCTACGGCTCTTGTCCTAACATCTCATCCATCACCCTTTGGGTTCGATCAGCAATCCCTCGTTGAGCAGATTCTAAGAATCGAGCATAGCGTCGAGTCATTGGAGAACCGGGGGAGTGGCCCAATTGA
>AGAU01000459.1 GCA_000224765.2 SAR324 cluster bacterium JCVI-SC AAA005
CTCTCACCTTCTCTTCCAAATCTTGACGAAACATGCCCCAGGTGATGTTCACCAGATCGGTTTGCAGCAACTCCTGCTGTAGTAGTTTCGTTTCCAGTTCCGTCTTGGTTGCCATTGCTGCTGTCAGTCTGGTTTTCTCATAGGTAAGCTCATTGCCCACCCGCTTCTTGACTACGAATTCCAACACATCAGGCAAGTTGTAGAGAGTGCAATGGACTTCCTGTGAAGGAATGGGACAACCTTCAAAATGCCAAGACCTGATGGTTCGGGTGGTGACATTGAGGGCTTTAGCAAGGTCTTGTTGATTGAGTAGCATCAGAAGGAGGCCTTAAGGATTTTGAAAGTCCGTTAGTGTTCGAAGTTAGAAATACCTACAACAGGAGGCTGTAAAGATAGTTTTTGATTTAGAAAGATCATCTAAATTGCAACTTAATGATTGATTTTATAATTACCATTTGATAGATAGCTTTTGGCCAAAGCGATAAGGTTGTCCCCACACACCCCAAGCTGACTAGTGCCTTCATCTGTTCTTTGCCTTAAAAAACTCCAAAGCACAGATGTACGACTTTGCGCCAGTGGTTTTGATAAATTCTTCCCGGTGTAGAGTCCTCCGTGGGAAGCGTTTTTTATATGGCGCTTCCCTACACCACCTTCCTCATGGCCATCAATGAGGAAGTTTTCTAGAAATTGTTTTTGCAAATCAATCAGAGGATTTAACCTATGGCTATAATGTTGACACACGTATTTACACCGACAGATGATGATGTACTCAATCCCAAGGAACACCTTAAATTTGCATACGAATGTCCTGCAGGTAAGTTGCCCGGAGTAATTGGAATTAATGTATACAGACAAACAGAAGAACGTCGTCTATTTGGAGATGTTGAACTCGAAAACTATGCTGCATTGGATACTTGGGAAGCTTGGTGGGCAACTCCCGAAGGAGATGAATGGCGAAAAAAGTTCTGGAGTACCGGAAAGTTTGTCAAAAGAATGATTTCAGAAAAAATTAAGTAAATAGCCTTGCCCATTTAAGCCACCAATCCTGACAAGAGTCGTGATTTGATGGATGGTTTTTCCATTAGTTGCGGTTCTTCACTCACAGATTTTGCTTCGGCACTTTGAATTTTCGGCTCATCGTTGCTTCCTTTTTGGTTGATACATCAGGCTCAGTTCAGACAGAGCTGCACAGATTTCGGTTTCCAGAATATTCTTGGCACTAGCGGCATTCAACTCATTGGCTAGGGCATGGCCTAGCTTGGTTGGGATTGCTAGCAGGCGAGTCTTTATCTTCAATAATGACGATTGAACCGCTGCGATAATCTCCTCACGTTTGACCAATTGAACTTGCTGCTGGCCTAGTTCCAACTCTGCCAGTTGAGTCCCTGCCCCCTGGATCTCGCCCCCGTGCTCCGTGCTCTCTTTGCCCTGAAAGACAAATTTTTCAGAGGAGTCACTCAGTATATAGTGATGGGAGTTGTCATTTCCGGTCCGTACCAGTGGACCGCTGAGTAACCAGCCGTAGCCCTCCTGATCGCCAGCACAAGCCATATGCTCTTCCCATAGATCGAGATCATCGT
>AGAU01000458.1 GCA_000224765.2 SAR324 cluster bacterium JCVI-SC AAA005
ATCTGGCTGACTGAGGTCCTTGATGGAAGAGATCCTGTCCAGCAGTGTACTGGAGATCAAGGTCATGAAGGCACCGGGAATCCCATGTCCAGTGCAGTCAGCTACTACCAGACAGGTCCAACCATCTTTCTTCTCTAACCAGTAAAAGTCACCTCCGATGGTATCTCTCGGTTGCCAAACATACTTTAGATCCCTGAATCCGAAGTGTGACAAATCAATCCGGGGCAAGATTGCGTTTTGGATCACACTGGCGGCCTGAATGCTTTTATTGATGTCATTGTTAGCTGCAGTAAGTTCTTCGGAAGTTTTTGTTAAATCTTTGTTGGTTGTAATGAGTTTTTCAGAAGCCTTCTTCAAATCT
>AGAU01000457.1 GCA_000224765.2 SAR324 cluster bacterium JCVI-SC AAA005
CAAAAGAGCGTAGTCGACATTGCCATCAGACCACTGCCAGAATATTTGGAAAGCTTCTCGGTGTTTACGTAGTAGGTCTTTAGCTAAAATCACAGGCTGCTGGATTCTCTCTGCTAACGACTCTGCACCCATCCCATATTGCACAGCCAACACTGTCGCTTTATAAAGTGCCCGCTCATGTGGGTGAGACTTCTTCGTTGCATCGGGCGGAACTGCCCCGGCTAGCTGGGTTGGATAATAATGACAGCAAGGGACTGGCATCCACTAAAGTTAATGGACACTTTCTAAATTGTT
>AGAU01000456.1 GCA_000224765.2 SAR324 cluster bacterium JCVI-SC AAA005
AATTGGAATATGGTTGGGGGGGGCTGGTAGGAATCACAATGAATCGGATGCCAAATTTTGGCAGGTTGGCTCCAAATGTGTTTTTAGCCCACGGATTTTCGGGCCATGGATTAGCATTGACAGGATTAGCTGGAAAATTGATGGCCGAAGTAATCAGCGGAACTGCTGAGAGATTTGATGTAATGTCACAAATACCCCATCTTCCATTTCCTGGTGGGCCTTTGTTTAGAATGCCTGCTCTTCTTCTGGGAACAACTTGGTATCGTCTACGGGATATTCTCTGATCGAAAGGTGTTTACCTTGCATCATCAACAGCAAGATAAAACCCCATTCAATTCATTAATCTATGAACAATCTAAGTTTAACCAATTATCGCTTTTCTCTGATTATTGGACTCCTAGTTTTTATTTTTAATAGTCCTTTAAAAGCCCAAGTAGGTGTGCCAGTGGCATCCATTCATGAATTGGATGGTTTGGTCCAAATGACCCCCCAGCAAACAGGCAGGAAGTTAGTTGCACGTTCCGGAAGTTTTTTGGGAGAAGAAGATATCCTAGAGACAGGCAAAGATGGGAGAGTCACGATTCTTTTTCGTAACGGATCAAAAATTCGCCTTTTTGAAGACACCAAGCTCAGTATTCAAAAGGCGCTAGAAGCAAAAATAGTAAATCGGGCTTTCGAGATAGAAATCCAGCTTTATACGGGTAGTCTTCGAGCGAATTTCTTGCCAGGGCAACAGATCGCTTCGATCCAGACACCTCGGGCAAAAATTAAGGTTGACGGTACTGTATTCAGAATGGAAGAGAAGCCCAGGTCCGGTACTACGATCTCGATGACAGAAGGGAAACTATTCGTTAACAATGGTGTTTCTTCTATGGAAATGCTTCCCGGTCAAAGACTCAGCAAAGTGAAATATCTGGATGAACTTTCTACTAAGCTTGAAAACATGAAAACTCAGATCTTCATGAACTTGACACCAGAAGTTGTGGATTTAAGTGAATTCAATACTCAAAAGATGACGCTGACTTTACAACTGGCTGACCTGAAAAGTAGTAAAGTCGTAAGAGCTGCAGGGAAAGTCTACCTTGAAAGTGATTATTACAATTTGCGACTTCCCAGCATGACAACGTTGGATAGTTCTGGTTTTGTGAGGGTGCCGGCTCGAATTAGACCTCCTCGTGTTTCAGATAAGGCCTTTGATGGGCAGATTGTTGTTCGGGCGTTTTTAGATAGTGCCCGACATAACTTGCACGGTGAGGGCAGTTTGGTAGTGAACACTCAAGGCACCCAACCAAAAAGAAAGCTATTGATAGATGCGAGTCAAGGAAATGCGCACTCGATCGAGTAAAGGTGCCTTAGCTATCAAGATGAACTCAGGATTTTGCGTTTTTAAGGTAATCCAAAATCTTTCTCTGAACATGAAAATGGGATTTCAGACTCTCCTCTGCAAGCTTCAATAGCTCATCAAGTTGCTCCCTGCGGAAACGCTTGTGCTCAGCTGTCCCCTGGATCTCAACTAGCTCACCTTCTAAAGTCTGAACCACATTCAAGTCAACATCAGCCTGACTATCTTCATCGTATTTCAGGTCAACTAGAGCAGTTCCTTCCTTTAATCCAACACTAACTGCAGCGAGTTGATGTTGAATAGGCCACAAGTCGATTTTGTTTTCGGTGATCATCCTGTCTAGTGCAATTGCCAAAGCCACGAACCCACCTGTAATCGCTGCTGTTCGAGTTCCTCCATCTGCCTGAATTACGTCACAATCCATCCACAATGTATGATTTCCAAGGGCTGCAAGGTTGACTACTGAACGTAAGGATCGGCCTATAAGACGTTGAATTTCCTGAGTCCGCCCATCAATTTTTCCTCCAGAGTCTCGTTTTTTTCGTCGACCTGTTGAGCCAGGCAGCATCCCATATTCAGCGGTTAGCCAACCATGCTTTGGTGCTTGATCCTTCCGCTGGAGAAAAGGAGGGACCCCCTCTTCAACAGAAGCGGTGCAGATAACTTGGGTTTTGCCAGTTTCAACTAGAACAGAACCATCGGCATTTTCAATGAAACCGGGGTGGATATTGATTGGGCGTGGTTCCCATGTTTTGCGGCCATCTGTTCTGATAAACGTCTTCGGAAGATAGTCTGTCATCGTTTTTGCTCAGTCTGATAGTAGTGTTCGGGCTTTCTGCAACTTTTCAACGAAACTTTGGAATGTCTCACTCCGAAGCAGCTCGTGAATAATTGAATCTTCTTATGCAATTCCAGCAATTTCAGCAAGTATATTCAGGTGGATTGCAGGATCATCTTTGGGGCTGATCACCAGAAAAACAAGATGGACACTTGCTTTTTCTGATTCCCAATGAAGTGTAAAAGGGACGATTGCGACTACGCAGAAAGAATTATATGAGTTTTTTGAATAAGCGTTTGGAATAGCTACGTCTCGACTCAATCTGGTTTAAATATTTTTCTCTTGTGATAATAGTCCTCACACAATCTTAGAAACTCCTAGATCAGGTAATTGATCTTTTTCTTTTTCTAACACCGTATCAAATAATTCGTTCAAGGGGTGGCAGAAGCAAAGATGATTTGCTCAGGATAGGTGTAGAAGAAGAGATAGCTGGCTTTTTGTCGGAATATCAAGACTGAATTCATGATCATTTGGAAGTTCGGGTTGTAATCGAATGTGTTTACATAATTGCATGATAAAAGTGATCGTGTCATGTCGCTAATTTGGCAGGCAATTTCTTTAGATTAGCTTTGGCAAGGACAGCATTTTTATTGAGGGGTGTGTACTTAATTGGAGTCAGTTTTGGCAGATTATTCCAAATCGGTTGACTGAGGCCCCCAATAATATGTTCTTGTCTTTCACTATCAGGTTACCAGCGAAAGATATTTTTTTCTCCTAAGCACTACTGCCCAGCTTTCACAAATTCACTGATTCAATTCCCGATTATTTTTTAAGGCCAATACGTTTCCAATGAAAGGGAGAAATTCTGATGGAAGACCGGTTTGATTATGGGTATTGCCAAGCATCAAAAAAAGACTTTCTGACTCAGCCTGTCGAACTGACTCTGTTGGCGTCTATCCATCTACAAGGATGACCAAGTTTCTTTTTAAATAGATTAGGCTACTCGACAGGCAAATAAATGAGCCCCAATGATCAGCCCGCCCTTACGGTCCTCCGATTTAACATGGGAGAGATTTGTGACTCTTCCTACACTTAGGCTGTAAACTGTTACGCTGAATCCAATGATACCAAACGTGAACGTTTGTAAAAAATTTGCTTGGTTCCCCAACCTTGGTTCAAGCCTCAGGGCAAATAAGGAAGCCATAGAGCCCTCAACAATTCCCTCTTGGTGCCGTCAAACCCAGAAAGCAGACCTCTCAGAAATTTTTATCTGTCCCAAAACTTGAAGTGATCAGAGCGAAAGACTGAATCAAAATGACGCTAACTAAAATCAATCAAATCTCGTTATCAAAGATGAAGTTCGCAAAATCACTGAGACTTAGCTGAGCTTACAGTAAAATGAACAAAATAGAGATGGCAGGTATTCTGAGATGATGCGAGTCACCAACGGTGTCCCCCAGATTGCCAAGCAATCACCAGAGTGAAAAGTCCGTTATGAGAGAGAAAGAAGTCTGGGCGGGCTAGAGAGATTGACTGAGTTTTCTACGATCCTCTATTTGAGAATCGCTCCATCAACATTTTGAATGAATGTGACCAGAGCTTGAACTTCTGGTACATCTCCAAAAGCAGATTCAATTTGTTTCAAAGCATCTTCAGTTCGTAGGTCTTGTCGGAAAAGAATTCTGTGAGCTTCAAGAACCTGGTTGATCACTTTGCGTTCAAATCCTTTTCGTCGAAGCCCAACAATGTTGATTCCTTTCACTTCAAAACGGTTACCATAGCCAGTTGTATAGGGTACTATGTGCTTGTCAATTAAAGACCCTGCACCTGTATAAGCATAAGAGCCAATACGAACAAACTGTGTCACCCCATTTTGACCACCAAGAGTAATAAAGTCTTCCATTACGACGTGGCCGCTCAGGCCTGTATAATTAGCCAGAACATTGTGGCTCCCTAAAACACAATCGTGAGCAACATGGACGTAGCCCATGAAGAGGTTATGATCTCCAATAATGGTTTTTCCACCTCCTTGGACAGTACCACGATTGACAGAGACGCACTCCCTGAACTGGTTGTTTGAACCTATCATAAGAGTGGTTGGTTCACTGTCATATTTTAAATCTTGGGGAGCACTGCCAATGTAAGAATAAGGATAAAAGATGTTGTCTGTGCCAACGGATGTCGGGCCTTCCAAGGTAACATGGCTTTTCAAGATGCAGCGATCACCCACAGTGACATCGGGACCAACCACAGAGAATGGACCAATTTCAACATCATTACCAATTTTGGCACGTTCATCCACCAAGGCTGTGGGGTGAATCTGCTGCATATGAGAACTCCTTTGATTCATTTGAAATTGTCTTGAAATATAAATATCACCCTCCTCGAAGACAAACTCTCCACTCACAAATAAAGCTTTCAATATGCTGGATTTGCAGTGATCCAATCAGAAATATACTGAACTTGATTCTGAATGATTTGCGTCATCCGAAAGGAAGTAACGGCACTTACTTCTAAGGGAAATTCCATTGGAGGAGCAAGTAGGCCATGCCATTCAACATCTTGCTGTAAAGTGGTTGCTAGTCGGAATGGAGATAGACGAATTCCGGTACGATGTAGTAATTCAGTTGTGGTTTCAGCGATTGCATGGCCGACCAGTGTCCAATGCGTTATCTCTTGTCCAGGGGCATATTCTTTCAGCAGTCTGCGATGAAGAATGATACCGGGATGATCATTTTGTTGAAGTGTCGGGAGATAGCTTAGGAAGGATAGTCGATTCAGAACCTCAGGATCAAATTGTCTGAGCAACTCACTATTTGCGATGCCAGAACCTACATAGATTGGAATATTCCACTCCTGATGCTGCCAAATAAAAGCGTGAGCTTCCAGTGCATCTCCAAGCACTACAATAGCGTCTGGAACTAGCGCTACCAATGGATCTAATTCTTTTTCCAGGCTGAACAGAGGAACTCGGCTTGGCATGGGTTCAATTTGAATCAACCCTGCACTACCTGTGTCAAAATACTCAAGCAGTGCAGTTGCTTTTTGATCCTCACGAAACCAAACAAGAATACGTTTCCCTGCCAGATTCTCAGCACAGAATCTTCCAAGTGCTAAAGCTTCGGCTTCTAAGGATGGAGAGAAATAAATTCTACCTACATTATTAGCCTCAGGGCGACCAACACCAAAAAGGTCCGGTACCCCAGACAAAGGAAACCAGTTTGGATATGCATTTAAGACAGGCTCTCCAACGGACCCTACTACTGCCAAAATTGGATGTTGAAAAATTGAATTCTTGATAAGTTTTTCTACCTTCAAGCCTTCCATGCGAGTGTCAAGAGCTCTGTAATCAACGCTTCTTCCATGAATGCCGCCTTGGTCATTCAAGTAGCTGAAATAGGCTTCTAGTCCAAGGGAGATGCCACGATATTGGCCCGCTGCAGGCCCACTCAAAACTTGGAGTCCAGCCAGATGAATTTTTCGTTGTGTGACTGGTGAGTTCGATTGGGCAGTTACGGAGCCCAACAAAACAAACAGATAAATAATTGTATACTGAACAGCCGTTTGAAGTTTCATCTTATTCGAGATTTCTTAATGCGAAATACTTATTGTTCACTTCGAATTTAATGTAGTTGATTGGCAACTGATTATGCTTGTGACTATATTTTGAAGCAATGGAAATGTGTTGACAGGTTCTAACTGCAATTCTACGATTTTTGGTGCATCAAGCCAATAAGTTTGATTTAAGAATTTTGCTGTTTTGTTTTGCCCTTTACGATGGGTGCTGTTTGTAGTGGTCCATCACGAAAAATTACAATTCAATAAATAAGGTTTGTTAAATGTGGTCAGATATATTCCAGACTGAAAAGCCAGGCTATTATGGCCAATTTGGTGGAATGTTCATTCCTGAGATCCTTAGGGCGACATTTGAGGAGTTGATCGCCGCCTTTGAATCTGCAAAGACTGACCCCAGTTTTTGGATGGAATATGTTCAGACCATGCAGAGCTATTCTTGCCGTCCAACACCAATCACGTACTTGCCAAACTTGAGTAAGAAGAATGGAGGAGCACAAATCTATTGTAAGCGAGAGGATCTGAACCAAACTGGAGCTCATAAAGCTAACAACGTGATGGGCCAGGGGTTACTTGTCAAGCGAATGGGAAAATCAAGAGTCATTGCTGAAACTGGAGCTGGACAACATGGCGTGGCAACCGCAACCATGGCAGCTCGCTTTGGACTTGAATGTAAAATCTATATGGGTGCGCTTGATGTAGAACGTCAGCGGCCGAATGTTTTCTGGATGGAACAGCTAGGTGCTGAAGTTGTGCCTGTTACCGAAGGTTCATCAACCCTCAAAGACGCAATCAATGCGGCAATGCGCGATTGGTCTGCCAGTATGGATGACACCCACTATGCCTTGGGAACGGTCTGTGGACCCCATCCATTTCCAACAATGGTCTCTTACTTTCAATCTTTAATTGGTCAGGAATCCAGAGAACAGATTTTAGAACTTACAGGAAAACTACCTGACCGAATCTACGCCTGTGTCGGAGGTGGTTCAAATGCTTCAGGACTGTTTTTGCCTTTTCTGGAAGACAAAGAAGTTGAGCTAGTAGGTGTCGAAGCAGGTGGCCATGGTATTGAAAGTGGTGCACATGCAGTCAGATTTTCTAGTGGTCACATTGGGGTAGCTCAAGGTTACAAAACTTACTTCCTTCAAAATCCAGAAGGGCAAATGATGCATACCCATTCAATTGCCGCTGGATTGGATTATGTTGGGGTTGGACCGATTTTGAGTCATTTGCACGATGAAGGAAAAGTGCGCTTTAGTTCCGCTACAGACCAGGAAGTGATCGATGCAGTTCGATTACTGATTCGAACAGAAGGACTAATTCCTGCGCTGGAGAGCACTCACGGTTTGGCGGGGTTGTTGCGGGAATCAAGTGAAATGGATGAAGAGGATATTGTTCTATTCAACTTGTCTGGTCGGGGCGACAAAGACATTTTTAATATTGCTGAGGCATTGGATGACCCGAAATGGCGTGAGTTTATCCATCAAAAATCAAATGAATATCGAAGATCAAGCAACTGAGAGATAAATGTCCGGTAAGCTATCTGAATATTTGAGAAATAGACTAAAAGAGAAAAAAATCTTATTGATGACCCATACGGTCGTCGGCTATCCTTCTCTAGAAGACAATTGGCGGATGCTTCAAGAGATGCAGGTGGCCAATGTTGACATGGTAGAATTGCAGATGCCTTTCAGCGAGCCAATCGCAGACGGTCCTTTATTCGTCAAAGCAAATCAAGAAGCTCTGAAAAATGGCATTGATTGGAACGCCTACTTTGATTTTATGGGAAGGGCTCATGAAAAATTTGATTTTCCCCTACTGTTGATTGGCTACTACAACAGTGCATTCGCAATGGGTCACCATAGTTTTTGCTCAAGGCTTGCGGAGCATGGCGCCAGTGGGTACTTACTACCGGACCTGCCTCTCGAAGAAATGGGAGATTTGCAAGATTTGAGCAGAGAGTATCAACTGAACCCGATCATGCTTTGTACACCAACACACAAGGATACCAGGTTGCAGAGCATCTGTACCAACGGGAGTGGATTCCTCTATTGTGTAGCCAGGAAAGGAGTCACTGGTGCTGTAACAAAGATTGATCCTATGATCTTTGAATTCTTGAAACGATGCCGAAAATATTCTGATTTGCCTCTAGCATTGGGTTTTGGATTGAGCACAGGAGAGGATTTAAAACAGCTTCAAGGGCATGCAGACATCGCAGTGATCGGTACAGCTCTTCTGAAAATTTGGGAGGAAAAAGGTTATGAAGCCTATCGAAGTCTTCTTCAAGAATTAGCTGTAGCAACTGCCTAGTTTGATTCAAGCTCCATGTCAACAACGGCATGCTCCGAGCAGATTTCGTGGATTAGGTCCAGAACAGGCACATACTCTGGATGAACGGAAAAAGCACTCAGTGCCTCTCGATTTTCAAATTCTACTGACAGAGCAACATCAAAAGATTTCGGAGTTTCTTTGAAATCCTCTCCTACTGTTAAGCGCTGGATTTCTTCAATTTTTTCTGGTAGCCCAGCAAACGCGTCCACTAGTTGCTTTGATCGTTGTTGGTTTTTCTCTTTTAAGCGAAAAAGAACCAGATGCGTGACCATAATTTTTTCCTATCGGGTTAAATAAAAATGATGTTGTTGAGTTTGCACATCGTATCCATTGCTGCACTGATTGCTATCACAGGTGGAATTGCCTACAGCTTGGGAAAAAATGAAGGCATACGAATGACTAGCCTACATTGTGAGGAACTAGATGAGCCGCAAGATCTGATAGCTCAGGCTGATACAAAACCCTTACATGCCAAGTTCTAGTCATGAGCCCCAAGCTGATAGCAAGCGAGAGCCGCAGCTACGCTGACATTCAGTGATTCCACTTGTTCTGTTCCATCTATTCGCACATCCCAGTCACACTGCTGTTTGACCAACTGGCGAAGACCCTTTCCCTCATTGCCAAATACAAGCAACAATGGACGGTCTCTTTCAAGTTTTCGCAAATCTGTTTTACCATCGCTTGCCAAGCCAATAATCCAGAAGCCGTTTTTCTTTTGATCTGCCAGAAATCTTGCAAGATTAGTTGTTTCAAAGATTGGGAACCATTCAGCTACACCAACAGAGGCTTTGGATACAGCAGGTGTTACACCTGGGCTATGGTCTTTCGTTTTTATGCACCCTGAGCAACCAAAAAATGCAGCTGACCTTAAGATGGCACCAAAATTTTGAGGATCTTTAATTTGATCCAAAACCAAATAAAATGGGTTTAGATTTTGGGGAACTGGTAAATAAGTTGGAGACTCTAAATGTCTAGGGCTGCACTCCAACAGTACTCCTTGATGTATCCCATCTGGACAGTACGTTTCAAAAATTTCTGGAGTAGCTGTTTTGGTAAAGATTCCACGTTCTTTGGCAGTCTGTTGAAGCCCCGGGATCCTCTCTCCATTAGAGTGCTTGACCCACAGAGCAAAGTGTTTGCGGAATGATCTTGAAATAGCAGCTTCAACAGGGTTGATTCCATAGAGCCATTCACGATCTTTCTTCCGAAATTTTGGCTTTCTCTGTAAGCGTTTGTTAGCCATGCAGATGCTTTCGCAGTTCCAATTTTAATTCTGCGTACTGATAAGTTACCGGAAAGGAAGGAAATTCATCTGTGATCTTTTGGGTAGGCCTGAAAAAAATCCCATGATGAGCACTTTGCAGCATTGAGATGTCATTGTACGAATCTCCAGCGGCAAGCACCTGGAAATTGAGGTCTTTCAAAGCATTCACAGCTTGTCGTTTTTGATCTTGTTGGCGGAGCAAGTAATCTGTGATCCTGCCGGATGAATCAATTTTCAAATTATGGCAGAAAATTGTTGGTTGACCGAGCTTATTCAACAACGGGCACACAAATTCTCTAAAGGTGTCTGACAGAATGATTACCTCACATTCTGTTCTGAGCCAGTGAAGGAAATCAATCGCTCCATCAAGAGGATCCATCTGGTCGACCACGGCATAGATATCCTGAATTCTAAGATTTTTTTCATCACAAATATTCAAACGATATCGCATCAACTCATTGTAGTCAGCGATGTCTCGGGTGGTGAATCTTAGTTCCTTAATCCCAGTTCGTTCGGCCAGACCGATCCAAATTTCCGGAATAAGAACTCCCTCAAAGTCGAGGCAAGTAATTTTCATTTGAGGGTTGTCTTGTTGCATGGTTCTTGGGGTATTTTAAAAAAAAAGCTGAAATTGCAGAGGTGCTATGTACAAGGGTTTATGGTGTTTCATCTTAATTTTGCTGGGATTATCTTCTTGTCAGTCTGGGCGTGGTGTAAGGGTTTACGAGAAAATACCTCACTTTGCAGAATGTCGAAAATATACGGACTATCACCAAATAGTCCAGTGTGAGCAAAAATTGATGAGGCCTCTTAATCGAGAAGTGAACCATGTACTCCGACAGTCTGAACGAAGGACCAATAGGCGTTTTGAACAATACAGATGCCAGGATCTCCCAAATGTGTCAGAACCTTCAGGGTGTTCCATCAATCTCCAATCAAATTTGACAGATTAATCAATGAGAGACGGTAAAATCGCAGCAATGCGTCAAGACTACAAGGTCGGAGAACTGCTCGAAAGCAGTGCCCCACCAGAGCCATGGGAATTATTTAGCAGTTGGTTTGAGATTGCTCGGCAAGCTAGGATTCTGGAACCGAATGCAATGATCTTATCTACAGTCTCAGAAGACGGTCAACCAACATCTCGGGTCGTTTTATTAAAAGATTTTAATCACAGAGGGTTGGTTTTTTTTACAAATTACCTCAGCCAAAAAGGTAAACATCTAACAAATAATCCTCGGGCATCGATTCTTTTCTGGTGGGAACCCCTTCAACGTCAAATTCGTATTGAGGGAGAGGTGGGAAAAATTGATGTAGAAGAATCTGACACGTACTTCCAAAGTCGGCCCCATGGAAGCTGCTTGGGTGCTTGGGTCTCTAAACAAAGTCAAACGATTGCTGATCGAACTGTACTGGAAAAAAGACAAATTGAGTTTGAAAAAAAATTTGCAGATGGAAATGTCACTCGCCCAGATTACTGGGGTGGTTATCGATTAATACCTCGCAAATTCGAATTCTGGCAAGGGAGATCGAATCGACTTCACGATCGATTACTTTACAGCATGAAGCAGGATACTTGGACGCTTGTAAGGTTAGCACCCTGAACTGAATGGATTTTAATCATCTGCAAGAATTTTAGGCAATCAAAAATGAAAATATCAATCAATAGCATATTATATCAGTGCTGTAAGATTGGTATAAAATTTGTCTGAGGTTTTAAGTTTAAATAGAAGCACTTGACTTGCTTTTGGAAGCGGCAGAATGTTTTTTAAAGACAAATTAAAGTTTTATTTGTCTGGCCCCCGTTTCCGATCTTTCCCAACTTTTTGCGGAAATCCCGCGCTTGTACAAAGGAATATTCAATATGACTACGCCCAAAGATGTCCTAGACTTTATCAAAAAAAATGACATTGAATTTGTTGACTTCAAGTTTATTGACTTGCTGGGTACCTGGCAGCACTTGCAAGTTCCGATTGGGGCGGTCAATGAAAGTATGCTGGAAGAAGGGGTGATGTTTGATGGTTCCAGTATTCGTTGTTGGCAGACCATTGATGCCAGCGACATGAAGATGATTCCTGATCTGAGCACAATGAAAGTGGATCCATTCATCGATGCGAATTCACTGACATTGATCTGCGATATCGTTGATCCTGTGACAGGCGAGCGCTACAGCAGAGATCCCAGAAATATTGCACGCAAAGCAGAAGCTTATCTGGTCTCGACGGGAATCGCAGATACGGCTTATTTTGGGCCAGAAGCTGAATTTTTCCTTTTTGATGATGTGCAGTACTCCTACAGCGGTGCAGGAGGGTTTTATTCTATTGATTCAGCAGAGTGTCCATGGAATACAGGTGCGGATGAAATGCCTAATCTCGGATATAAAATTGGGCCAAAATTAGGATATTTTCCAGCAGCTCCGTTCGACTCCAACCAGGATATTCGAAACGAGATGATTATGATGTTGGAAAAGTGCGGTCTAATGGTAGAGCGAGCCCACCACGAGGTTGCGCCAGCGCAGCACGAGATAAATTTCCGTTTCAGCACTCTTGTCAGCTGTGCTGACCATTTGCAGTGGTACAAGTACGTAATTAGAAATGTAGCACGACATCATGGTAAAACAGCTACTTTCATGCCCAAGCCCATGTTTGCTGATAATGGTAGTGGTATGCATACTCACCAATCTCTGTGGAAAGATGGGAAGCCTCTATTTGCAGGAGACGAATATGCTGGCTTAAGCGAAACAGCGCTCTACTATATTGGAGGAATTCTTAAACATGCACCTTCACTGGCAGCACTTACCAATCCTCTGACCAACTCCTACAAGCGTCTGGTAAAAGGATTTGAGGCTCCGATCAATCTTGCTTATTCAAACAGAAATCGATCAGCAACGATTCGTATTCCTTTGGCGGATTCCAAAGCAGCAAAACGAATCGAATTCCGCTGCCCAGACCCAGGAGCAAATGGTTACATGGCTTTTGCAGCAATGCTCATGGCTGGTTTGGATGGAATTCAGAACAAAATTCATCCTGGTGATCCAATGGACGTTAATATTTATGATCTTCCCCCAGAAGAACTTCATAAAATTGGCAAAATGCCTGGGTCTTTGCGCGAGTCAATTGAAAACCTTGAGGCCAATCACGACTTTTTACTGAAGGGAGATGTCTTCACAAAAGACGTGATTGACGCATGGGTAGACTATAAGCTCAATGAAGAGGTCACACCGATTGAATCTCGACCACACCCCTACGAATTCAATCTATACTACGCCTATTAGTCTAAATGCTACGAACCAGTGGGCTATTGCAGCTCACTGGTGCATGTTCTCCGCTTCGACTTCTAAGATTCAATCTGATCTTAGACGGTCTTTAGTGTTGAGACAACTCTAAGTGAACATCCGCTTCCTGAATATCAGTATCGATTTAACCAGCTCCTCCGCCTTGATTGCAATCCGTCTTGCCTCAGAAATGATTAGATTGTCATCCAATTCGACATGAATGCGCACCAGAAGTTTTCGATGAAGATAATGACAAGAAACATGAGTTATTTTCTGAACTTGAGGAACTCGCTTTAGGACGGACAAGATATATTGCTCAATTTCATCCTGAGGCCTCATTAATTGAGTTTCTTCTTCAGGCATTTTTGATGGGGGATCAGGTGCAGGATCTGCGTGCACAAGAACTTCAGTGACAGTTGGTAAAGATTGCGTAATGCGAAGTCGTGCTCTTTCGTCAATTTGATGCGCAGAAGAAGCACTGAGATGCCCACCCACTTCTATATGAAGATCCAACAGTAGATACGATCCCATCCGTATGACCCTGACTTCGTGAAAATCTTGGACTCCCTCATTGTTCATAAGTTGATGGACATGAGACCCTATTTCAGGATCTGTAACTGCATCGGTTAGTTCATCTACGCTCTGCTTACCCATGTCCCAGGCAGTTTTCATAATCAGCGCAGATACAACCAATCCCACCAAAGGATCTAAAAAGGTATAGCCCAATTGAGCTCCTCCAATTCCAATAAAAGCGGCCACGGAAGAAAGTGCATCACTCCTATGATGATACGCATTGCGCTGTAGGAGACGGTTCTGCTCTTTTTTTACCAATCCTCATGGTTAACCAGAATAGTATCTCCTTAATAAAGATTGAAATTACGGCAATATAGATTGCGTTCCATCCTGGAGATTGTTCCTGGCCCAAGGATCCGAGCGCATAAATGCCCAATTCCAATGCTGTAACCCCAAGGAGAACAGCAACAAAAAGCGTCCCAATAGTTTCAAATCAGCCATGTCCATGTTGTGGAATAGAATTTTTGTTGGTTATTTAAAAAACTCTATTAGTAAAAAAGAATCTTTTGGTACCGGGTAAGCTGTTTGAAAAGGTGAATTCTTTATCTGCAGCTAAAACTTATAATCTTTAGCAAAGCAAAGTGAACATCTATTTTATAAATTTGTTGAAGACACCGATCAGCGGGTATCCGGGAAATGGGCATTGAATTTTTTAAGTTTCCATGAATTTTTGAAAAAAAAGATAGCTTCCCCCTATTTTGCAATAGACAATTGAATTACAGTATGTCCGAGGTCTGTTAGAAAAGATTTGAAAGGTTTCGCATGATGCCAGGTGGCAAAATTCTGTTAATGTGCTTTAACGGCCTGCTGGTACTGACAGGTGCTTACCAAGCGGGGGGGTTAGCAGCTAGTGTCTTGGAGCAAAGAATAATTAAACAGGAGGCCTCCCCCATGATATTGCTACCAGTTGCTTCTGAAACAAAAACAAAACCACAGAAAAGTGCAGATTACGCAGAATTTTCAGCAATTCTTGAGAGAAATATCTTCAAAGCGGAACGCCGACCACCACCACCACCAAAAACGAAAAAAGTTGTGGTGAAGGAAAACTTACCTGAAAAAGTTGGGCCGAAAGTGCCTGTGTTCACCCAATTGAAATTAGTGTTAACGGGTACAATGATTTATGATCACAACGCATTTGCATTTGTCGCTGCAGCAAATCAGCCCGACTCCTACAAGATATATCAGATTGGTGATTGCTTTGAACATGATAGCGTGAAGGAATCCAACGATATTCCTTGTCCACCGAACAAAGTGAAAGTCTTTGAGATTAGGGACAGAGAAATCGTCATTATTTACCAAGGGCGAGAAGAAATTTTAAGCATGGACCAGCAGACAGAAGCAGTTCAGGCAGCTGTTGCAGCAGCGCCCAAGCCAAAACCTTCACCACCCAAACCCCAGCCTAAACAAAGAGTTAAACCCGTACAAAATCAACAAAAAGCCGTGCTGAAGCCGATAGTCCCCAAAGATCAAGGCCCCTTGATTATTAAGCCGGCTTCTGAAGAAAACAACGAAATGCCGGCAGATGACCAGAGGATTTTCAGATTTGAAAGAGCCTATGTTGACGAGCAGTTAGCGAATTTCAGTCAGCTACTTAATGATGCTCGGGTCGTCCCTACTGAAAAAGATGGCACACCTCTTTTCATGTTTAAGTTCATCCGAAAAGGTAGTATCTACGAAAAACTCGGTTTAAAAAATGAGGATATCATCTTGGCTATCAATGGCTTTACTGTGGACAGCGTGCCCAAGGCTCTAAAGCTCTTTGAAACTCTTCAATCGGAGAGAGAGATTACTTTGAAAATTGAGCGTGGAGGACAAGCAACAGACTTTCAATACTATATCGATTGACTGTTTCTGCTTGAATTCTCAGGATTTTCTGTTCAAATAGATTATCTTAAGCACCCTTTGTTAAAGGAGATAAATGGGACTCTTTGATATGTTTAAATCAGATGCAGGAACGGAGATGACACCTCATTTTGCGTTTGTTACTGCGCTGATTTATATGATTGCAGCCGATGGAGAAATTCAGAATGAAGAAATCGGTCAGTTGTTGTCAGTATTAGGTGGTGAGAAAAGTTCCGATGGAGTAATTGGAGTTGGAGCCCAGAATGAGAAGCTCCTTCGCAATGCTCAGAAATACGTACAATCAAAATCTCCTGATCAATTTTTGGAGGAGGCCGCACCACTACTGACAGATGCTCAAAAGATGTGCATTTTGACAAATCTCTGTGATTCTCTACTGTCAGACGGAAATGCAGACCCAACAGAACAGCAATTGTTCTATAAATTTATGCAGGGATTTGGAGTCGCTGAAGAGCGCTTTCAACCTTACTTCGAAGTGATAGTACTGAAAAATGATAGGACAGTCTTCACAAACGATAGCCATCCCAAGAATCAGCCAGGCTACGAAGTCAAACTGCCCACCTGATTTTAGAAGGCCTTATCAAATTTAAAGATGAGGCCTTGACCCGCTGAACCATTGCATGCCATACAGCCACATCCCTAACGTTTTTACACTTGGTCCACATGGAACTTTCAGTGACCAAGCAGCTAGACATGTTTGCTCAAATTTCCAGGCCATTCACTTGACCAAGAACTTTAATGAGGCGATTGTCCGTCTAGCTGAAACGCCTTATTCTGTAGCTGTTGTTCCAATCGAAAACTCTGTTGCTGGCACAGTCACACAGATTCAAGACGCATTGGTGACTGAGGAACTTATTATTTTAGATGAATTCCCCATGCGCATCCGCTATGCGCTATTAGCTAACGCTCCCCTCCATCAAGTGACTCAGTTCTTTGCCCATGAGCAGGCCTATGGCCAGACGCTGCAGTATACCACAAGGCATCTTTCTAGTGCGGACCACATTTACACTCGAAGCAATACTCACTCGGCGGCACAGTTTTTTTCAACTAGAGAACAACAGATTCCTCAGGCAGCGATTGTACCTATTAATCTGGTTGAAGAATATCAAGATTTTGTAGTTGCCAAAAACATCCAAGATTATGCTAACAATACCACACGCTTTGTCGTTGTTCGCAAGCGAGAAGATAAAGAACAATTGGATTTTAGGAAGCGGAAAACTTCTCTTTTCATAGAATTTGAAACTGACCGAGCGGGATTGCTTTATGAGATGTTGAGCATTTTCAACGCTTATCGAATAAATCTTTGTCGCCTAGAATCGCGTCCTTCCAAAAGAGTTCCTTGGTCTTATGTGTTTTTTGTCGACTTATACAATAATCAGGAATCACAACGGTGTTTGGATGACTTGGAGCAAGCTGGATTTCGAGCCAAAATTTTGGGCTGTTACAACTCACTACCAATAATCTAATTCCCAGATCATCTGTATTTTAAATCAGCTCTCAGGAATCTCTTTTTTTAAATTGATCGCCATTAGGAAGAAAGAGAACCCGAAGTAACCTCGGCTTTCATGAGGTTTGATTCAGTATCCGACCTGGCAATTTCAGGTTTATCAGAGGGGAATTTTGATATCATATTTGAATGAGGTTTTAGTGTGGTATCTAATGCTTCAGGAAGGATCATCCAAAATGATCAGGTTGTCCCGGTTCATTATCTGATCGCTAGGCTGCTGGACAAAATCCTCTGGACAGAAATAACTCGTACCCTTTATTTTTGTCACGATTGCATTGGACTCAGAGGAGTTTATAGAAATGTGAGTTGCCCCCATTCCAGCTGCTGTGTTGAGAAGTTGATTCATGGCTTCCCGATACCCGTTTCTTGAGCTGGTGAGGACAGTTGAGTTCAATGCGCCGCGGGGAACACATAGAGGATATTTCTTAGGATCGTTCATAAAGCCAATTTCCCTACCTGGCTCTGTCAAAACCACTGGAGACTGAGTACAACTAAACATTATTCCAATCAAGAGAATTAATAATAGTTCTCGCACGTAAATCCCCATTATTGAAATACCTCAATCATTTTGCCTCCTGTTGATGAAGCAACTTTAGCCAACCAATCCATCTGCCAGCCAGTTCTATGAAGTTCCAACCATTCGTCAACAATTACCACAGGATGCTTCAAATCGGGCATATCATCACAACGACAGCTAATTTGCATTTCGTAAGTGCCAGGTAACTGCGTTATTAACTCCAATGCAGCAAGTTCTTTGTGAACTTTTAGAATTTGCTCCTCCATAGCTTGACCTGTTTCCAAGTCAACCAACCTCAGCACAACATTGGGCGATGAAGTAGGTAAATGCAAATTTCCGGCAATTCGTTCACTCACATGGTACGGTCGGGTTCTGCGAAAATCTGAAAAAACTCGTTGTTGTTCGAAAAACGGCTGATAAAGCAGTGTCTGCCAAAACATCAAGTGCTGGAAACGAGTTGCCTGGTCCTTCTCTACTCTGAGATGCCAACGCCAAGAGTGAGGATCTGTTACCCAGTCGATCCTTCCTAGTCCGAATGAAGTCCTCATGAGCACTCGGATCCCTGAACTGTCTCTTGAACCGCCCCAACTGAAAGTGGCTTGACGTTGAGAATGTTCGGGAGGCAATAAATCAATCTCTTCATAATTCCAATTTTGCTCGTGTCGCAGAAGCCAGTCCCAACTTAGCGCCTTTCTTGAATTCATGAAGAGTTCAGCATACCCTTGCTCACCCTCTGTCTGATCACCGCCAACCACAATGATACGTTTGCCCTGGGAGAGAAATTTTTGGAAACTGCGCTGGAATCCTATATTCCTCAGATATTTCTTAATGGTGAAATTATGGAATACGACCACATCAAATTTAAATAACTCCACCATGAACAATTCCTCAACAGGAAACTGAATTAAGGCCAATTCGTTCTCAGGGATATTGTTGGCATCCTCAAAGGGATCCCTCAAAATGAAGAACGAAATCAAATCAATTTCAGGGCTATCTCCTAAAAGAGATCGTAAATAACGAACATCCCAACTTGTTCTGCCAGCAATGTGTAGGACCTTCAATCGATTTGCACGAACTGGAACAGAAAGATAGGCCAGATTGTTTTGTAAATTTGTTTCACTATCTAGAGGTGCTAGCCGAAGCTGTAAGAGCTGGTCTCCCATCTTATTAGGAGTCCAGTTGAGGTTGAGTTTTATTTCTTGCAGCGTCCCGTCCCACTTGATGGTTTTCTTATCCAACAACGCTTTCCCATCTGTTAGCACAACCTCGGATGACCCTGCTTGCAAACTCTTGGAAGTGCGAATAGTTATGGGTAAATCAAGGCTTTCGTTGACAAAAGCTACTTGAATGTTAGCCTCTGTCCTCAATTCCAAATCAACTGGTTGGGGTGTCTGCCAAACGAGAGTATTCAATTTAATTTCATAACTTGCCAGACCCTCACCCAGTTCTCTCAAAGAAAGATCAGACTCATTCTCCTGTCCATCAGTTAACAAGATTAAGTCACTTCCCTTAGGAAGATTTGTTTGCCTCAAAAATAAATTTAGATTGTCTGTCAAACTTGAAGTTGCTGACCAAATGACTGACGAATCTTTGTTTTGAGGATCAAACCAATTTAGATACTTCAATTCCCTTTTTGGAAATTCTGCTTCGATTTTTTCTTGAATTTCAACAGGGATGAATAATGCGGGATTTTTAATTGGCTCAGCCGAATATTGGAGCAACTGACGAAAACTTTTGCTGGTGTCAACGAGTACCCAAAGAGGGAGGCGATATTCCTCTTCAGAGTTGACCATCATCTTGAGGTTCCAAATTAACAAAGCTAATAAGGCGAGACGACTTGCAATTCCGTAGTGTCTAAAAGCTTGCTTACGTTTTTGCAGGATCAATCCAACGATTGATACCAAAATAAAGGCAAGAATCCAGAGAAACCAGAAAGAGGTGATTCCCATAAAGGAATATTAGAAGGAGTGGACCAAATGGTTGTGATCAATTGTTTTAGGATCTGATCACAACCTGACAGGAATTCCGGAGGTCTGCAAGAATTGTTTCACCTCGGACACAGTGTAAGTGCCATAATGAAAGACTGAAGCTGCCAAGACTGCGTCCACTTTGCCTACTTTGATCGCATCTCGAAAGTGTTCTAGTGTCCCTCCTCCTCCAGAGGCAATCACGGGTATAGACAGCATGTTGCTAATCTTAGAGTTGAGGAGGTTGTCAAAGCCATTTTTGTGGCCATCAGCATCCATGCTCGTCAATAGAATTTCTCCTGCACCGCGATCGGCAGCTTCCCGAGCCCATTCCAGGGCGTTTTGCCCTGTAGAGCGAGTTCCACCGTGACTGAACACCTCCCAATGATCTCCTGTTCTTTTGGCATCAATCGCAACGACCATGCACTGAGATCCAAAGCGTTTCGCTCCTTCTGTGATCAAATCAGGATTTTTCAATGCAGAAGAATTGACAGAGATTTTGTCTGCACCAGCAGTAACTAGATCAGCAATGTGATTCAGTGAAGATATTCCGCCTCCGATTGTGAATGGGATAAACAATTCTCTGGCTAGTTTTGTTGCAAGCTCAATGGTTGTCCCACGATTTTCCAATGAGGCCGCGATGTCTAAGAACACTAGTTCATCTGCGGATTGTTCATTGTAGCTTTGGGCCAACTGAATTGGGTTTCCAGCATCGCGCAAGCCCAAAAAACTAGTCCCCTTGACAACACGGCCAGCTTTGATGTCGAGACAAGGAATGATGCGCTTTGCTAGCATGAAGTTACTCCTTGGAAATCAATTAGAAGCTTCCGAGTAGGCCTGTAACATTGCAACTTGCGAGTTGTAGGATTCTTCGGCTCGTTCCTCAGGTCGAATTCTTTCATAGGTTCCGTCTGAGAGTAATTCAAAAGACAATTGGTTATCTTTTAGTTGTGATTGGAGGACTTTTTCCATCAGCACTTTTAGAAGCTGAGCTTCCAAAATAGGGGTTAGTACTTCAACCCGACGGTCAAGATTCCTTTCCATGATGTCAGCACTTCCAATGTACATTTCCTCTGAGCCACCATTTTGGAAATAAAACAGTCTCGAGTGTTCCAGGAAGCGCCCAATAATTGAACGAACTCTAATGTTCTCACTAATGTTGGGGAGTCCTGGTCTTAGACAACAGATGCCACGAATAATCAGATCAATTTTTACACCTGCTTGAGACGCTCGATAAAGTGCTTGGATTACCGAAGGATGCGTAACTGCGTTTGCTTTGATAATTATCCGGCCTGCTTTACCAGATCTAGCAATCTCTGCCTCCCGATCAATCATTTCTTCTAGCTTCCGTCTCAAGGAGCGTGGCGCTACGAGGAGGTGGTCGTAATCATGTTTGCCGGAGTAGCCTGTTAAGTAATTAAAAACATCGGTTACATCTCGGCCAATCTGTTCACTAGCTGTAAAGATGCCAAGATCAGTATATATTTTTGAAGAGCCCGGATTGTAGTTTCCAGTCCCAATGTGCATGTATCTTCGGATGCCATCTCCTTCTTTTCGAATCACCATACATAGCTTGCAGTGGGTCTTGAGCTTCAACATGCCGTAAACTACGTGGGCCCCCACTGACTCAAGGCGTCTCGCCCAGACAATGTTGTTTTTCTCATCAAAGCGTGCTTTAAGTTCCACTAGTACAGCAACTTGTTTCCCATCCTCTGCAGCCTCAATAAGCTTTTGAACAATCTGGGAATCAGATCCCACGCGATAAAGGGTCATCTTGATCCCAATAACATGAGGATCCTTGACTGCTGCAGAAATAAATTCTTCAACGGAATCGAACGACTCAAAAGGATGATGAATCAGGTAATCCTGGAGTCGAATCCTATCAAAAATAGTATCTCGTTGTTCTCTTGTGAACAAAACAGAGGGCTTGAAGGGAGCATCTTTTAACTGAGGTAATGGTAACTTTAGCAAAGAGAACCATTCTCCAAAGTTCATCCTGGTATGAGTTCTTGTGACAATGCCTCGTCCCCATTCAATTTCAAAATTTTCCATTAACACCTGGAGAAGTTCCTCAGGCATTTGTTCTTCTACCTGGAGTAAAGAAACATTGCCATAACGCAGTTGTTTCAGACTACGATCAACGTTCTCTAGTAGATCCCCAGCCTCGTCTTCTTGAATAACAAGGTCAGTATCCCGGATGACGCGAAAAACATAAACATCCAGCACATTATTGTCAGGAAATAGCTCCTTTAGATTGTCTTTAATAACATCCTCCAGGTAGACAAAGCCGTATCGGCTACCGGCCAATTCTTCCGGAACTGGTATGAATCGTGGCAAAATATCTGGAATTTTAATCCGAGCGAAGTTCTTTTCATGCGGGCCATATTGAACCACTACCGCTAGATTTAAACTCATGCTGGAGATGAACGGGAAGGGATGTCCAGGATCGAAAGCGAGGGGTGTCAGAACAGGGTGGACTCCTTGCTGATAGTAGTTTGAAAGATATTCTCTCAATTCTCGAGTATACTGGTCTGGTTCGATGAATCGTACCGAATGTTGCTCCAATTGAGGTCGGAGTTGTTCGGTCCAACATTGTTGTTGGTCTTGTTTCATCTGCTGGACCCTAGATCGAATCGCACCGAGCTGCTCTTCTACACTCATTCCATCAGGTGCAATGTTGTCGCTTCCTGAGCGCATCTGTTTAAGAAGTGCAGCCACACGAACCATGAAAAACTCATCCATGTTTGTTTGCACGATCGCTAGAAATTTAATGCGCTCCAGGAGTGGATGATTTTCATCTTTTGCTTGTTCCAATACTCTCTGGTTGAACTCGAGCCAACTCAACTCTCTGTTGAAGTATAATCGGCTATCATTCAGATCCTCAGAAGAAAGGATCTCTTCCTCAATCATCACATTCTCTGGGTCTTTTTTACTTTTGGACATGTGAGCTTTTTAGCTGGGCTTGTAAGCTGGTTAGAAAGTGGCCGATACAATTCATTTATAAAATATGAGTTGTCAAATCCATGATATTCTATGATTTTTCTCAAAATTTGACTCATTTTTTCGGCTTGTAAATTGCAAGGTAAATTATCTTTTCCATCATTTATTGTGAGAACTTTATGGGGCACGAAAATACGATACCTTCTGGAGATACCTTCT
>AGAU01000455.1 GCA_000224765.2 SAR324 cluster bacterium JCVI-SC AAA005
GCCCTGGTCGTCTCAGAAGGGATGCGCTCCCAGATTGCCAGCCTGCATCAGGCGGCAGATAATAATACGACGGCGATTTCGCTGGTGCAGACTGCAGAAGGGGCACTAAATGAGGTATCGACTCTGCTGGTAGACATGCGTCAACGAGCAGTTGCTGCGGCCAACATAGGGCTCAATGATGAGAACATGGTCAATGCTTCTCAGCAGGAAATTGAGAATGCCCTGGATACCATCGACAGGATCTCAACCAACACTCAATTTGGCAGCAAAAAT
>AGAU01000454.1 GCA_000224765.2 SAR324 cluster bacterium JCVI-SC AAA005
TTCCCTGGATGAGAAAATCTTCCGATATTCGGGTGCGAAGATGAATCTCTATCAAAAGTCAGCTCAGGGAGTGGTGGAGATCAAGGGGGATAAGAAGAGTCTGGGCTATGATATCAAGCAACATCCGCTCGACTTTAAGGTTTTTGAGTGTGAACTAAACCAACAATCTTCCTCCTTCTTTGTATTTTCCGATGGGGTGACGGACCAAGTAGGCGGAGAGAAAAAGCT
>AGAU01000453.1 GCA_000224765.2 SAR324 cluster bacterium JCVI-SC AAA005
TAACAGTTTTTTCAATATTCCAGTTGTTGTTAGAGAAAGTCAGATTATCTGGTGAAACGGTTACTTCACGCGTGTTGTCAGAGGTGATCTTAAGTACCACATCACTTGACGGTTGAGCTGTCAACACCACAGTAAAGTTGTCTGTCGAACCAGTTTCACTCACGTTCGCTGAATTTTTTGATAGTTTGATGCAGGGTCGAAAGGTCGCGTTTTTCCAACGCAAGCGAGGGTATTCACACTCACCGCCGGGATCCCAGATATTTTGGAAGTCCCAACCAGTATATGTTCGGACGTTATCAACAGAGCCGTTGTCAATAAGAGTTTCTTTAAGTTGGCTTGTTTTGCGGCCTTCTCCCCAAGGACTTGGAGACGTATGACTATTATTATCGTAGTAAGAGTCAATTGTGTATAAAACACCAGAGGTGCCTCTTGCTCCAACTAAACCAATATTTGCTGTCAAGGAGTTAGTGGTAGCATAAGAATTTTTGATAGTACCATTTTGATTTTGCTCTCCAACAAGGCCCCCTAACTTTGATGTACCTATAAGTTTAGTATTTGCAAAACTATTTTGAATTGTACTGCTCAGCATTTTACCAATCAAACCACCAACGAAATC
>AGAU01000452.1 GCA_000224765.2 SAR324 cluster bacterium JCVI-SC AAA005
ACCACCGGCAGCAATTCCTGCAGCAGGCCCTGTTTCAAACCCTCCCTCTGTTTCAGTAGTACACTGCTCTTCATCTGGAGTACAATCGACTGGAACAGGTTCTCCGCAGCTGACGACCAGCAGGATTAAACTTAGATAGATCAACCAGCGCTGAGGTTGTTGTTGCATAGGCAATCAGTCTGAAAGCCGTTGGAGCATCTGCTTGGCTTGAGCATTCCCTTTGGCTGCCGCTTGCCGATAGTTTTCAAGAGCCTTCCCATCATTTTGTGGTACTCCATAGCCCTTGCGGAACATACCTCCCAAGTTGAAGAGGGCCGTGGCCTCTCCTTGTTCGGCAGCTCGTTGGTACCAGCTAACCGCTTTTTCCAAATCTACCTCCGTTCCAATTCCATTGCGGTGCATGTAGCCTAGCATGGTCTGAGCCTTTGGATGATTGCGCTCCGCTGCTAGCTTGTAGAAGATTTTAGCCAAGGCCAAATTTTCATTTACCCCCAAGGCTTTACGATAGACCTGCCCAAGTTCGTATTGGACTGGTGGAGGCTGCTTGATGAAGAAGCCCATCAACTCCTTTACCTTTGGCTTCTCCTTGTATTTGCTGAGTAGTGCTCCAGCACGGGTTCGCTGGCCATCCAAAAGGAAACTAACGATTTCTCTCAATTCATTATTAACAGGCTTGATCTTCTTCTTTGCTTCCTTGACCTGCTCTTCAAGTTGTAGCTCTGTTTGGCTTACGAAGTCAGATTGCACGGCAAAGACAAAGTCTCCCTGGTCAAGGTTGCGGTCCCGGATCTTGCCGTACTGAGGAGTTTGGTAGTTCTTGGTGTACTTGGTAACGCTGGAGAAGAGGAATTGACCAAGCTCAGATCCAGTGACATAGCCATCGCTGTTGGTATCTGCATCCCCACCGATTCCGTTGATGAACTGCTCTCGAAAGAAACTCTGATCAGGAACAGTTTCGTTGGCAGAGCCGGAGGTGATATATTGGCGGACAGGCTTCGTGGTGTTACTGGCAATCTCCTGAGGCACAGCCCGAGAGAGAGCGAAGAGTTCGCCACTGAAGCAGGAATCAAAGAGAAAGAGGGCGTGCTTGGATTGAATGCGCTTGGAGTAGACATCAATCATCTGCAGATCCAAAGCTTTGTCCAGAAAGCCATTAAGATCTTGTTGAGGATCTGGTGCATCAGTGGGAACAAGATAGCCCATCGTTGTGCCGTAGGTTTGCAGTTGGGAGTGACCGTGGCCGGCAAAGTAGATAAGCAATCGGTTCTCTGGATCACGTCCATAGATACTGACAAACTGGTCAAAGATCTTATCTAATTCTTCACTATTGGGGTCATCGATAGCCATTACCTCAAAGCCGTTTTCCTCAAGCGCTTCCTGGACCAGAGCCATGTCTTTACGAACCCCAGGCAGATCCGGCCAGCCGTTTTGGTAGTCACTGACTCCAATCAGCAGAGCATGGCTGTTTTGATAGAGTTGGGTATGTTCACCGGTTTCACTGGGTAGGACGACTGGGCGGATGGCGCGGGTTGTTTGAGCATAGGTTCCTGTGGCTAAAAATAGGTAGATCAATGCAGCAGTAAGTATTTTCATTTTAAACCCCGCCTTGGCTCGCGTGGATAGAATTTGTTATGAATAGCTCATTGTAAATTTCCTGCACTGTCGTATTTAACTAAGTAAATATCCTTACCTCCGAAGTTGGTATTACTGTCAAGCCCCCCCGCAGTTTCACCAGCGACATAAATATTTCCAACAGCGTCTGTGGTTACACTATGCCCAACGTCCTCACCTGGTGTTCCGAGTTGCTGAGCCCACTGTCTAGTACCAGCACTATTATACTTCATCACAAAAAGGTCACTCGAACTAAGATTTGCGAACGGATTCCCATCAAGCCCCCCTAGAGTAGATCCAGTTACATAAATATTGCCAGCAGAGTCGGTGGCAATTCCATTGCCGTGGGTTCTAGAACCGGTGCCAGGTTGTCTCGTCCATTGCCAAGTTCCAACGTCATCATATTTGACTATGAAGAGATCTGGGACATTCCCCCAGGGATCTGTATTTCCATCAATTCCACCGTAAGTATATCCAGTGACATAGACTTTACCTGAAGAGTCAATGGCAATACCTCGCCCACCCTCATCCGTAGTAGTTCCTATTTGCTGAGTCCACTGCTTTACTCCACTGCCGTTGTACTTGACCACAAAGATGTTGGAATTTGAATTGCTGTTATCATCAAGGTTCCTTGCAGCTTTTCCAGTTACGTACAAATTTCCATTGGAGTCGATGGCAATGTCTTCTCCAAAGTCCTCACCAGAAGTTCCGATTTGTTGAGTCCATTGCTTTACTCCACTGCTGTTGTATTTGACGACAAAAATATCGAAAGACCCGGAACTTGTGTTGCCATCAAGATCTCCCATCGTGTATCCAGCAACAAAGATATTTCCAGAGGAGTCCGTAACAATGCCCCGCGCATTATCCGAAGTAAAAACCCCAAGTTGCTGAGTCCATTGCTTTATACCACTACTGTTATACTTGACAACAAAGACATCAGCGTCTCCATCGAATGAATTAGTATTTCCATCAAGGCTACCCAGAGTTTCTCCAGTGACATAGACATTTCCTGAAGAGTCGGTTGTTATACTTCGCCCGTACTCATCGTAAGAAGTTCCCAATTGCTGGGTCCATTGCTTTGTGCCAATGCTGTCGTACTTGACTACGAATAAATCTTTTCCTCCAGCACTTATGTTACCATCTAGCCCACCTTCGGTATATCCGGTCAGATAAACATTGCCATTGGAATCTGTAGCAACGTCCCACGCATAATCATCAGCTGATGTTCCCAATTGCTTTGATCCTGACCAAACAGCCTCTTCAATGCTGCAGTTTGAATTCGTATAAGTGCCACTAAGAGTTCCATTTGAACAACTTCGACTCTCGCTGCTGCAACTTGAGCCATTAGCGACTGAAGCTGCTTGGTAGGCTGTCACGCTCGACCCATGGGCGACTGTCTGACCATTGAAACTACAACTTGCAGCAGTAGCAACCGAACAGCTCGAATTTTCATATGTTCCGCTGAGAGTTCCGTTCGAACAGCTTCTTGTTTGGGTAGAGCAGCTCTGTCCATATGCCACTGAATCAGCCAGGTAAGCGGTTATGCTGCTACCATGAGTTACTGTTTGACCTCCAAAACTACAACTAGCAGCAGCTGCTACCGAACAACTTGAATTTGTGAAGGTTCCTCCCAGTGTTCCGTTACTGCAACTCCTTGTTTCAGAACTGCAATTCTGTCCATAAGCTACCGAACTAGTTTGATAGGCTGTCACTGAGGCATCATGGGCAATTGTTTGTCCGTTGAGGCTACAGGTTGCTGGTGACTGCACGGAGCAGCTGCCAAAAGAGTAGCTGCCGCTGAGTGATCCGTTGGAGCAGCTTCTGCTCTCGGATGTACAACTACTGCCATAGGCTACAGAAGCTCCTTGGTAAGCGGTTACTGCTTGGCCATCATTGACCGTCTCTCCATTGAAGGAACAGCTCTGAGCCCCTGCTACATTGCAAGTGGAGTTCGTATAGCTGCCACTTAAAGTACCATTGGAGCAAGTGCGGCTTTGGGAGGTGCAACTACTTCCGAAAGCTACGGAGGCAGCTTGGTAGGCATTGACCGAGGTGCCGTGAGCTACGGTCTGGCCATTGAAAGTGCAGGAAGCGGCAGAGGCTACGCCACAAGCCGCGTTGGTGTAGCTGCCGCTTAGAGTTCCGTTAGTACAGCTACGCAGCTGAGTTTGGCAGCTTGAGCCAAAGTTGACTGAATTGCTCTCATAAGCTGTGACACTGGAACCGCTGCTGACCGTTTGGCCATTGAAAGAGCAGGAACTTGCCTCACTGACTCGACAGCTTGAGTAGGCATTGCTGCCACTGAGCACTCCGTTGCTGCACAACCTCTGTTCAGACAAACAACTGGCACCATAGTCAACAGCGACATCTCTGTAAGCTGTCACACTATTGCCGTGAGCTATGCTGAGGCTATTGAAGGCACAGGCCACTGGATCTGCTACTCGACAGTTTGAGTAGGCATTGCTGCCACTGAGATCACCGCCATTGCAGGTTCTCAGCTCTGCACTACAAACTGAGCCGTAGGGGACATTCTGATCAGCATAAGCTGTGACAATGGTGCCGTGGTTGATTGCTATTCCATCAAAGAAACAAACAGGCTGGATGGTGACT
>AGAU01000451.1 GCA_000224765.2 SAR324 cluster bacterium JCVI-SC AAA005
TGGCCGCAGCGCTCGTTGGGTCGAGTCAGAAGTGCTGGCCTGGGTGGAGAACATGATCGAACTTCATCGCAGTCAGGAGGTTGCGTGAAGAAAACTAATCAAGTTTCTCAAAAGGCTGCAGGATACGAATCGGGTGACTCTTCCAAACCGTTGGAAGAAAGCCCAGAGACCACTTCCAAGCAATCTGAAGAGCCTGCTGCGGGTTCTTCGGCTGACTTCAGTCGTTTCCGACTCTCACAAAACTTTGGCAGTGTGAGCGGAGTCAGGAAGATACTGACAACTGTTCCAGTTCGAAAGCCTCTTAAGACTCAGTTTGTCAGGGTCCACCCTGCTAACAAGATGGACACGATACTGCTGAAATATGGTGACAATGGAGAGGATCTCTATCTGGTAGATCCTGATGTAATGCAGGAAGTTGAAGATCTAGCAAGACCCTACCGTCTTGTGCAGGCCATAGACCGGCAGAACAATGTCTTAATCTGGCCTCTGGCCATTCCTGATGACACCCGGCCACTAAATTGGCATCTATCTGCATTGGAAGCGGCTGGGAATGCTGAGTTGGAGTGGACCCCCGGATGCAGGCCAATATGAGCCTGGGTGCCTATGAAATCTTTGCTGCAGAGCAG
>AGAU01000450.1 GCA_000224765.2 SAR324 cluster bacterium JCVI-SC AAA005
TCTCGGTTGCCAAACATACTCTAGATCCCTGAATCCATAGTGGGACAAGTCAATCCGGGGCAGGATAGCGTTTTGGATAACACTGGCGGCTTGAATACTTTTATTGATGTCATTGTTGGCTGCAGTGAGTTCTTCAGAAGTCTTTTGCAAAACCATCCCCTGAGTCTTCAAATCTTTGTTAGTAACAAGGAGTTCCTCAGAGGTTTTTTTCAAATCTGCTGTTCGAGCTTCAACTTTCGATTCAAGCTCGTTATTTAATTGC
>AGAU01000449.1 GCA_000224765.2 SAR324 cluster bacterium JCVI-SC AAA005
ATCTGGCGCATGGACGGGCTGTCCAAGGCGTCTGTCATCTTTCCGAGCTTGCCCACATCCCACGGGCTCGTCCCGCCTGATCGATTCTGCTGGCAGCAACCTCGCTGGAACTGCACGAACAGAATGCGGCCAATCCCTTTCGTCCGTGCTCCTCGCAAGCGCACGACAGAGATTGGACAACAAAAGAGGAAAGTATCTTGAATTCAAGAGAAAGGTCAAGAGGTATTCAGACAAGCTGATTTCTGACAAAACCATTTTATCTGATTCAACGCAGTCTCATTTCATCAGAATCTAAGAGCAGCCTACAGGCGCAGGCAAAAACTCTCCATCTTTCCCAAATTCCTGGCCTGATGGCAGCCCTCCATGGGGCCCAACCAAGGAATCAGTTACCCTGCTGCTGCAGGTTCTTTGGATAACGGTCTCGATCAATGTCAGGTAGAATTGGCAACAATACCGCTACGGAGAAGACTCCTACGGCAATGCTGACCACTACTCCAATAAAGAGGAGGCGAAATGCTTTTTTCGTTTCAGTCATAAAGTTCTGGAACAGATGCTATTAGCGAAATTCAAATTCTGAGCCCGCAACGTAGCGAAACCTTGTTGAGAAAACCAGTCCTTTTCCATCCAAATTGGAAAAAATCTCACCAGAAAAGCATCAACCAGCGCTATTGACGATCTCGGTGCCTGCGAAGAAGTAAGCAATCTCTGTTGCTGCCGTCTCTGGGGCATCAGAACCATGGACCGTGTTCTCACCGATGCTCAGGGCAAAGTCCTTACGAATTGTTCCCTCAGCCGCCTGGGCCGGGTTGGTAGCGCCCATCACATCACGATGAAGGTTGATGGCGTTGTCTCCCTCCAGCACACTGACCATGACGGGTCCCGAACTCATGAACTTGGTCAACTCTCCATAGAAGGGGCGTTCTCGGTGCACCGCGTAGAAACCTTCGGCCTCACGCAGAGAGAGGTGTAGCATCTTGGTTGCGACAATGCGCAGGTCGCTAGCTTCAAAGCGAGAAAAAATCTGGCCAATCAAGTTACGCTTGACGCCATCGGGCTTGATGATCGAGAGAGTTCGTTCCAGTGCCATGCTGCCTTTCAGGTTGGCCGTTACAGTGGAAAAGACTGCCCAGATGGACGGCCTTGTGAGCAATGTTTAGTAGATTTGGTTGTTCAAGCAACCTGAGTCGAAGCTACTGGAGAAGCTGTACTCAAGTCAAGGTACAGAAGTTTTGCAGTAGCTGCAAACCCGCTTGCTGGCTCTTCTCCGGGTGAAACTGCACCCCCCAGACATTATCATTTCGAACAGCCGAGGCAAAAGGATAGCCGTATTCCGTCTCACCTAGCACCACCTCTAAATCATTTGGTCGCAGGTGGTAGGAATGCACAAAGTAGAAGTAACTGCCGTTACGCAATCCCTGAAATAATGGATCCGGCTTGCAGAACTCGACCTCGTTCCAGCCGATCTGTGGAACTTTGAGCTGGTGCTCAAAGCGACTGACTTCTCCAGCAATCCATCCCAAGCCCTGATGTGGACCATTTTCCTGACCTAGATCCATTAGCAACTGAGCCCCGACACAGATGCCCAATAGCGGAGTACCAGACTGGACCTTCTCCTCCATCACCTCCAGCAGTCCAGAATCACGCAGATGCTGCATTGCTGGGCCAAAGGCACCTACTCCAGGAAAGAGAATTCGATCTGCTTGACGGACGGCTTCCGGCTCTTCCACGATCGCAACCGGCAACTTCAGGTAGTCCAGAGCGTTTTTGAGGTTGTGCAGATTACCGACTTTGTAGTCAATGATCACATTCAGGCTCACAGCACACCCTTCGTCGAAGTGACACCGGCACGTCTTGAGTCCAGTTCCGTGGCTTGTCGCAAGGCCTTGGCGAAGGACTTGAACAACCCCTCACACTTGTGGTGGTCGTTCTCTCCGTACAGGATTGCCATGTGGAGAGTGGTCTTCGAGGCAATCGCAAAGGACTTGAAGAAGTGCGGGATCATCTGGGTGTCCAGCGCACCGATCGCTAGCTGACGGAATTCTCCTTGGAATATAAAATCCGGCCGACCACTCAAGTCCAGCACTGTGCGCACCAAGGTCTCGTCCATCGGCACATACATTTGGCCGTAGCGAATGATCCCCTGCTTGTCTCCCAGCGCTTCAAGAACCGCAGCCCCCAGGGTCAGAGAGATATCCTCGACCGTGTGGTGGCAATCTACCTCCAGATCTCCCTCACACTGGAGTTCCAGATCAAATAAGCCGTGGAAGGCCAACTGCTCCAGCATATGATCCAAGTAGCTGATACCAGAACGCACCGCAGCCTTACCGCTGCCATCCAGGTTGATTGTCAACTGGATTTTGGTTTCGCGTGTATTTCGTTGTTTGCTGACTTGTCGCATTTTCAGCTTTGATTCAGAAGGAATAGTAGACTCGGCTGGCGAAGTGCGTGGTAGAACCTGTTCCACTTGCGGAAGGCTGATAGTCATCGTAGCGAAAAGCCTCTCCTTGGCGGAAGAAGTTTAACTCCAAGTCCCAGGTCACAAAGTCCCGCAATTTCCAGGAGAAAGTGTTATCCCATTCGATACCGATATGGGTAGCTTTCGCACCTGATGTTGCCATCACCGGATTCACATGGTCCAGATAGTAGAGCCCAACCTCATAGAATGTCTCAGAAGCCTCGACAGTGAATCGATAGCGGGCACCAAGCATTTGGGTATTGGCAATTGTATGGCCCAGCCCTGTTCCACTCTTCCAATCTGGGCTACCGCCGTTAAAGTAGAAGTTTGTTCCTCGATATGTGCCCGGAACAATTTCGTGGAAGGCACGAATGCTTCGCTGATAGTTCTGACCCGTGTTGTTGATAGCTCCGCCATCTTCCAGTTGTTCATCACCGCTGGCATAGAGTAACAGGCCTGTTACTTGGTTATTATCCCAGAGATAGGACAGTTCATGCTCCGTTGCCACTCCGGCTACAGCATGACTTCCCAGTGACTGTCCATAATCGTTGTTGGCGCCCAAGCTGTAGTAGGCACGATTACCCTGGTTGCCAAGCAGATCCGAGTACCAACGCCAACTTGGGGTACTCCACGTGAAACGTACTCCATAATAATCCTGGCTGGTTGCATTAAAATAGACTGGAGTACAATCCTGTCTTCCAACAACTGCCTGACTTCTCAGTTCTGATGAGCAGCTATTGGTATTTGCGAAGCTAGTACCCCGCAAGCGATCCAAATCTCCGTTGCTGATTCGAAATCCGGGAGCGTTGTTGCGCCCAAGTGGAATATTTCGCTCTGTGTAAATAATCCGAAAAACCTCGACACGCATCACGTTTTCAGGCTGTCCAGCTGCATCAAGTTCATAAAAAAGTGGATAGTCCAATGAGAGAGTGTAGAGCCAGTCTGCTGTATCATCCTGCAGCTTCAGAGCACCAGCTTCATAACAGAAGCTACCTGCTGTGCACTGCTGGGCGATACCCGTCAATAATCCGCTGAAGACCTTGCCACGACGATCTCCAAGACGAAGTTCCTGCTTCCCGACGCGTAACTGATCACGAGGGTTCGCACGAAACTCCAGGTAGGCCTGGCGAGCAACTAGATCAATGTCCTGCGAGTCAGGGGCATTTGGGCGCTCTGCTGGCGGACGCAAGTCAGCATTGTTGAAAGGAGCCTGGGCTGTTGCCAACTCTAACTGAATCGAAGCCGAGCGGTGTGCGGTTGAGCGCAGAAGAATCCTCAGATCTTGCTCAAAAGAGAGCGTACCCACGTTTGGAAAATCAGTTGGGGTTTCTGGTTCCAAACTCGTATCAATCAGTCGGTTACGGAGTCGATATGACCCACCGACTTCAAGAACTGGAGCGTAAGTGGGACGCTCTTCGAGTTCTTTGTAGTCTCCCTTCTCTAGGGGGATGAAGTTGCTCTGAGCCCAGAGGGAGGTATTCAGTGAGAGCAGGCAACCGCTGGCAAGCAGCAAGCGGCGAAAAAAAAGAGAGATATGCACGTTGAATTCAGAGATAGCGAAAAGCGAGATGGTAGGTTTCTAGCCGGTAGAAAACCGACCGGAATATTTCATTGTAGGCTGAGCTTGAGATTGGCGACCAACTCAATCGCTGCAGCACGAGTGGTTGGTTCAGCAGCAAACTGCTCAAAATTCTGCATCATCTCTTCCAGCATCTGCTGGCGGACGGTGCGTGAGGTTTCTCCTTCCATTGTCTTGCGGAACCAGGCGAGCCAGTCTCGTTGCTCAGCTGGCATCGAACCCATCATTTCTTTGCGACCACGTTCCAAAAGTTCATCTAGACGTTTAGCGTCTGAGTTCTCACGAGACTTCTGCACCAACTGGCTGAGTAATTCACGTCTGCGATCTCCACGGGATTCACGATACTGTTGCTCGATACGAATCATCTCAATTTCGCGCAGGTAGTTCTGTGCTGAATCGTACTCAGCTGCTGCAACCGGAACCGCACGAAATTGGCGACTAGCGTCCGCATAGCGTTGCTCTTCGTAGAAGTCTCGCCCTCGTTGGTAAGGAACACGACGGATCATGGCTAATGAGCGATTATACAGCGCAGACTCCGGAGGAACTTGTCGGAAAGACTCCACTGCACCCGTGTATTCTTTCTGTTCAAACAGGCGCATACCCTGCTCAAAGTGTTGGGCTAGACGCTGTTGGCGTTCGGCTTCACTTTCAAACAGACCACTGCAGTTGCTGAGTAGCAGGGCCAGCAGCAGAGTTCCTAAGAGACGTCGCACTGGAACGGTCCAATTCATGATCAGATTGTATTTGAGGGTTCGCGGTAGGGAGAGCACAGCGATATTTTGCTGAAGCATCTCAAAGGGCTACACTCTTTCGATAGCGGGCATACCATCGGATCGTAACCAGAATGGAGATTGCCAACAATGCTAAGATAATCAGCAAGACCGTCCAAGACAAGAGATCCTTGAGGACAACGATGAAAACGATCGCCACCAGCAAAAGCGCGGGCACCTCGTTGAACATACGCAAAAGGCGTCCGTTCCAGCGGCAAGTGCCTTCCTCTAATTGCTTTCTTAGCCGCCCACAGTAGAGGTGATAGCCAACCAGAAGAACCACCAAGCCCAGCTTGGTATGAATCCATGGTGGCAGGCCAATGTAGAGCAACATCAGCGTACCAAAAATCATTGTGATGCACAGCCCAGGCCATGTAATTGCGTACCAAAGGCGGCGTTCCATGATCGTAAATTGCTCTTCTAGAATCTTGCGTTCCTGCTCTGGACGACGGGAAGCTTCCTTGTGATAGACGAACAGCCTTCCGATATAAAATAGGCCTGCAAACCATACCACCACACCGATAACATGGATGGCCTGAATATATAAATAACTTGACTGCCCAAAATTTTCGATGCCCTGACTGATTATGTCGTATTCGTCCTGAAACCAGAGCCATTCTCCCAGACCTGCAAAATCGCGATAGAAAGCTCGGATGATCAGCAGTCCAACAATTGGAATCGATAGCAGAAAGAGGTACACCATATGAAACTCATGACGGTGATGAAAGAAACAGTTGATTGCGTGAGGTTGCGCTCAAGCAAAATCGCTTTCAAGCGGAAAATCAGTCAAGATTTCGTAACTTTTCTATGCGCTCTCCTTTGGAACTAGCTTTGCAGCCTTTTATCTAGGTTTCAGAGATATTAAGAATGTGATCGCTACCGGGCTTAGTAACCTAGCCAACGCATAATTTCTGTCTGTCACATGCCAGCTGCTTGCTCTGTAACCACTGCCTTTAATCTTTTCGAAAAAACGACCTCTTCTGTAGATCTTGCAAGTTGGGAGGGGGACCGCTAGAGAAAGTAGATTCTGCATATCATTTACAAAGTTCGTGGAAGTCGCAAAATGACTTTTCCGCAGAAAATTATATTTGCATACAATCATGTCTCTCCTCTCTTGTAAATTTTCCAAGGGGGAGAGTACCCCAACCCAACAGTGGTAATGCACGGGGAAGAAAACATGCCTCATCTGGCAGCTGCCAAACCTCTGGATAATTCTTCTTCAACTTGCCGGGTCAGCCTTTACACACGTGGACTCGCAGAGTGTCTGCAGACGCTGGAACGATCCGACCTGACCAGCGGACGCGACGAACAAACTCTAAAACACCTTCTCTGTAACCTGTTGCAGGGACGAATTCTAGAGCATTTGCGACAGCGACTAATTGAGCATTTCGAGTTGGATCAGAACGATTCAGAAGAACGGGTTTCTTTGCTACTGATTGATGTTTTCAAAGAGGAAATTTTTGGCACCTTCCGACGTCGGATCGAGGAACAGCCTGAATTGCTGACACAGATTGCTCAGGAAATTGTCGCCACAGAGATACAAAGTGGTCAAGAGTTACCAGAACAGACCAAGCAACTCTACGAACGAATTCTTCAAAAGTATCTGAACTACTCTGACCTTGGCGCAATTCTGCGTATTTTGCAGGAAGATGGACGCCTGGAAAATCTGATTTTGACATCTATGCTACACAAGAATGGGATGCACTCCACCAAAGACTTCCTGCCTAGGGAAGTCTAATTTCTCGACGCTCCCCTGCCAGAGTTGATAAAAGAGATTGCCGAACCACCGTTCGCCACAGGAAGTAGGCGAACAGCGATAGTAAAAATATGGGAATGCAGCCTACAACCAACCTGGAAAGCATCAAGGTTACAACTCCCAAAAATTCAAAGCTTGGTGATTTGCGATGGCGCTTGGACAGAATTAGATCTTCCATACCAAATAGATCTAATTTATTGAATCAGCCCCCTGGTCATAGTTTACCATTCCTCCCTTCGAAGAAACTGGACAGCTTTCTGTTCTCAGCTGTAAACCACCTAAATTTCGACCGCAGCACATTTTAGCAACAAGCCCATGCCCCTTCGCCTAACTAACAGTCTGAGTAGACAAAAAGAAGACTTTGAAACCGTGCTGCCGGGTCACGTTGGTCTATACGTATGTGGTCCCACAGTTTATGGTGATCCTCACATAGGCCATGCCAAGACCTATGTCAGTTTCGATGTGATCGTACGCTACCTCCGGTTCTGCGGCTACACGGTAACCTACATCCAAAATATCACGGATGTGGGTCATCTAGTTGGAGATGAAGACGATGGTGCCGACAAGGTGCAGCAAAAAGCCCGAGAAATCAACCGTCAGCCGATGGCGATTGTAGAGCACTACACCTGTCGGCACTTTGCGATGATGGACCGTTTGCAGGTTCAGAGACCTGATATTTCCCCACGGGCAACAGGACACATTCCGGAACAGCTACAGTTGATTGAAACGCTACTCTCTCAGGGGAAAGCCTACGAACGGGACGGGTCGATCTACTTTGACGTTTCTCAGGATTCCGAATATGGCATTCTCTCCGGTCGCAAGGGAGAAGATATGCTGAGTGGTACTCGGGTGGCTGTGCGTAATGAAAAAAAAGATCCTCGGGACTTTGCACTCTGGAAGCATGCGGAACCCAGCCATCTGATGCGCTGGCGAGACTGTCTGGGTCAAGAAGGATTTCCTGGATGGCATACGGAATGTGTTGCCATGAGCATGCGCTATTTGGGCAATGCCTTTGACATTCATGGTGGAGGCATGGATCTCAAGTTCCCCCATCATGAATGTGAGCTAGCCCAGGCAAGAGCGCTTGGGCATGACTACGCACGCTACTGGCTACATGCCAACCTTCTGACGATCAACGGCCAGAAAATGGCCAAGTCCCTAGGAAATTTCATTACACTGGAAGACGCGTTTAGAACACACGATCCATTGGTACTCCGCTACTTCATTGTTGCAGGACACTATGGCTCTGTGCTGGACTTCAGTGATTCTGCTCTGCAAGGCGCAGAGACTTCCCTGCAGCGCCTGCAACAAACCGTTAGGATCCTACAGCGCAAGATCCCTACAGGCTTTTCTGCCCCTGGCCAGCATCTTCAGCAGTACCGCGAGCGATTCTGCAAGGCAATGGATGATGACTTCTCCACACCACAAGCCCTTGCCGTACTCTTCGAAGTGATCCATGAAGTCCACCGCCTGCTTCAACAAGACAACACTGCGACAGAAGTGTTCGCTGATGCGCTGAACCTGTTCCAACAATTAGCTGGTGATGTCTTGGGACTGCTCCCAGAGACAGAGTTAACCACTAACAATCCAGAATTACTTGAGCAGACCATTAATCTGCTCATGGAACTACGTCGTGACTTCCGTCAGCAGAAAGACTTTGCTCGAGCAGACCTGATTCGCCAACGACTACAGGAGTTGGGAATTGAGATACAGGACAGCAAGGACGGCACTGCCTGGGAAATTTCCTAAATTTTTTAATAAAGCTGCATGAGTTCCTGGACCCCTTCACACAAAAACATTTATCTTCGCTTGTGGCGCCTGATCTCTCCTTTCAAGGGATGGGTCCTATTCAGCATCCTCTGCATGGGCGGCTATAACATTTTCTCTGCAGCGCCTGCCTACTATGCTAAGGACATTGTTGATGCGCTGGCCTACGGTAATAAACCTGAGCTCAGTCAATTTTTTCTGGTAGGCTTTGGTCTGATCCTGATTTTTTTCTTCAAAGGCGCCTTCCACTTTGGAAACAACTATGGATTGGGTCACTTAATCCAAAAGTTGTTGGCCAGGCTGCGTCAGGATCTCTTCGATCACCTACTCACACTCAGTTTTTCCTTCTACTCTCGCTCCAAGACCGGCGACTTGATGTCGCGCTTCACCAATGATCTCAACACCTTCCAGAATACGTTACATATTGGAGTGACTGGGCCTTTTCGTGATTTCCCGCAAATATTTTTACTGCTAGGCCTGATGCTCTACCGTAGCTGGGAATTGTCACTCACCACATTGGTTATCATTCCGATTGCACTCTACTTCATTCAAATCTTTGGCAAGCGCAACAGCGAGGCTGTCAATGATCGGCAACTGAGTTTTAGTGACCTGAGTACTCTGCTGATGGAGACAATCTCAGGAATTCGTATCGTTAAAGCTTTCGGGATGGAAAAATATGAATCAAAGCGCTTTGATAAAGCCAATGATCGACTCTATGACAACCAAATGCGATCTATTCTAATCAGTTCCTATTCCACGCCCGTCATCGAAGTGATTGGAGCTGCTGCTGGAGCAACTATCGTTGCACACGGTGGTTACCTGATCATTCATGGGCAGATCACGGCAGGTGACTTCACCTCATTCATTCTCAGTTTCTTCATGCTCAATGATCCGATCAAAAAATTAAATGGTTTCAATTTGCGACTCCAAGAGGGCACTGCCTCAATTAGGCGCATTTTTGAAATTATGGACACTGAAGCAGAGATTGTCTCTCCTCCCAACGCTGTCAAGTTGCAGCGCTTTGAAAAAGGCATCGATCTGAAAATCGACCGTTTCCAGTATCCACTGTCCGAAGAACCAATTCTGCAAAACATTGATTTGCACGTTGACCGTGGAGAAGTCGTTGCCCTGGTTGGCAGCAGTGGTTCTGGCAAAACCACGATGGTTAACCTATTGCCACGTTTCCACGACATTGACAAAGGCGCCATTCGTATTGATGACTATGATCTACGTGAATTGGACTTGCACAGTCTACGGTCCCAAATCGCGGTAGTGACCCAGGAAACGATTCTATTCAACGACAGCATTGCTAACAACATCACCTATGGTCACCCTGAGTGTTCCCAGGAGCGAATGATCGATGCAGCTATGGCTGCTAACGCTCACCAGTTCATCCTCCAACAACCCAAAGGCTATGAAACCCCAATCGGAGAAAAGGGTGTCAAGCTGTCCGGAGGACAGCGTCAACGCCTCTCGATTGCCCGTGCTTTGGTCAAGGATGCTCCTATTCTAATCCTTGATGAAGCTACTTCGGCTTTGGATTCTGAATCAGAAATTGAGGTTCAGCAGGCTATCGAACGCTTGATGCAAAACCGCACTACAATCGTGATTGCTCATCGACTCTCAACTATTCGCCATGCCCACCGTATTTGCGTAATGGAGAAAGGCCAGATCATTGAAATGGGCTCTCATGATGAATTACTTGCTCTAGGTGGACGCTACGAACAACTCCATCAAATGCAGTTTCGGGCTCATTTTGCCGACTACGCTGGTGCAGCCAAAATTGCTACTTCCTGATTCCCAACCGCTGAATTCGAAAAAACAGACTGAATTCTCAGGAGATGTTTCACGTGAAACATTTCGCCAATCATTCTTCATTTAGCCTAGTGTTCCACCTGAAACATTTGGCTGCTGGATCAACATTTCCAGCAATTTGCAAAAGAATAATGCGAATTTTTCTTGAAAAGAGTACCAAACCAGTGCTAATTTAAAAAAAATTAACTTTCGGATAACTAATGTTGCGACTCTCAAAAAAAGCAGACTACGCTATCATCCTTCTTAGTCACTTGGGAGAGGCTTCTGGTCCCGTTAGCGCTCAGGAAATGGCGTCTAACTACCATCTACCACAACCAATGATTGCCAACATATTGAAGCAGTTAGCAGCGTCAAAACTGGTTGAAAGCACGCGCGGAGTACAAGGCGGCTACCTGCTACATTGCAAAGCAAACCAAATTTCCCTTGCCGAAATTGTCAGGGTTATTGACGGTCCCTTCAACTTTGTCGAGTGTGCCCATGAGGCCTCAGAATGTTGCGTATCAGCCACCTGCCCCACAAGGGCTCCCTTACAAGCTCTGCACAAACGCTTGTATGAATTCATGGATTCGGTTACATTAGAAAGTTTAATGCAACACCGTGGACTACAACCTGTCTGAAGTGAAAAGGACTAATGAAGCTACCTATTTATCTTGATTACAATGCTACAACGCCAACAGATCCGCGTGTGGTAGAAACCATGATGCCATACTTCACTCAAACATATGGCAACGCGGCGAGTCGGAATCATCAGTTTGGTTGGGAAGCTGAAAAAGCTGTGGAAAAAGCACGTGATCTGTTAGGCGAGACCATCGGGGGGAGCGGACGAGAAATCGTTCTTACCAGTGGCGCAACAGAGTCAAACAACTTGGCCATTCTCGGCGCGGCAGATTTTTACAAGGACAAAGGTCGACACATCATCACCAGTCCTATAGAACACAAGGCCGTGATCGATCCCTGCCAAGCATTAGAGCAACGTGGCTATGAAGTAACTTTTCTCGATGTCGATGCCGATGGCTGCATATCTCTGGAGCAACTGGAAAAGTCGATCCGCCCCGATACGGTTCTGGTATCTCTCATGGCTGGCAACAATGAGATCGGCACTCTCAGTCCACTGGAAGAAATTGGCAAGATCACCCGAAAAAACGGCGTGCTCTTCCACACAGACGCTACCCAAGCTGTTGGTAAGATTCCAGTAGATGTGGAGCGAATGAACATTGATCTGCTCTCTTGCACTGCTCACAAAATGTACGGACCAAAAGGGATGGGCGCACTCTATGTGCGCCGCAAAAAACCGAGAGTACGCTTGTCACCAATCATGTTTGGTGGCGGACACGAGCGCGGAATGCGCTCTGGAACTTTAAACGTACCCGGTATTGTTGGCTTTGCCAAAGCACTTGAACTCTGCCGAGACGAAATGGAATCCGAAGCAGAACGACAAACCGCCCTGCGCGAGCGCTTGCACAAACGATTGCGAGCCGCACTAGACCACATCAAACTCAACGGTCATCCGACGCAGAGGCTACCCAACAATCTCAATGTCAGCTTTGGCTACGTTGAGGGCGAGAGCCTCATCATGGGAACCAGCGATATTGCAGTTTCTTCCGGCTCAGCCTGTACCTCTGCGAGCCTAGAGCCTTCATATGTGCTTCGAGCTCTCGGAATAGGGGATGATCTGGCACACTCTTCCATTCGCTTTGGGGTAGGCCGCTTCACAACTGAGGAAGAGATCGACTATACAGCAGACAAGATGATTTTTGCTGTCAAGCGCCTGCGCGAAATGTCTCCGCTTTATGAAATGGCCCAAGAAGGTATAGATTTGTCGACTGTCGAATGGACACCACACTGAAAAAAAACCAGACCATTTCTTGAATTCCAGGAATTGGTTTTCCTGTCTAACAATTAATAGAGATTCAAAATGGCTTACAGTGAAAAAGTAATTGATCATTACAATGATCCACGCAACGTTGGCAGCTTCACGAAGAATGATGACCAGGTCGGTACCGGACTGGTTGGGGCACCTGAGTGCGGGGATGTGATGAAATTGCAGATCAAGGTAGAAGACGAAAAGATCGTCGATGCGAAATTCAAGACCTTCGGCTGCGGTTCTGCAATTGCTAGTTCCAGTCTGGCCACTGAATGGGTCAAAGGTAAGACATTGGACGAAGCATTAGCGATTCAGAACACCGAGATCGTGAAAGAACTTTCCCTACCTCCCGTCAAAATCCACTGCTCTGTGTTGGCTGAAGATGCGATCAAGGCTGCGATCAAGGACTATCGCAAACGGCAAGACATCGCCATAGAATCTCCTGCCGCCTGACTATATTTCGAAGGAGACTTCTCTTATGGGTCTCCTCATCCACACCCGATCTCTTCGCTGATTTTCTCAATGCCTTTTTGTTCTCGCTGTCAAAAACCTTTGCAGGGTGCTCTTTGGTGTGGGGCCTGTCAGCATCTGCAGTCCAGCGGTTTACAGGCTGACTATTTTTCGGTTTTCGGTCTACCAACACGTTACGATTTGGACTTAAAAATCCTGGAACAGAGTTACCACGAGCTTGCTACCGAAATGCACCCTGATTTCTATGCAACTGCTCCGGCAGATGAGCGCCGACTCAGTGAGAGCTTATCTGCTCGGCTCAATCAGGCATGGCAAACCTTACAGGATCCCACAGCACGAGCTCGGTACCTCACAGGGATCTGGCAATCACAGACCCCCACCCATGAGCGCGACCTGCCGACTGGATTTTTGCAGGAGATGTTTGCGTTGCAGGAAGAACTGGAGGAATTGCTGGAAGCCAAGGATCAACAAGCACTGGCAGCGAAGCATGCAGATTTTCTACAGCGCCTGAATGACCTGCGACACAACTATCAACAGCAACTGATAGAACTGAAAGAAAATACACCCGACACCACGTTCTGCAAACAAATCCAGCAACAGCTGAATGCTGAGCGTTATCTACTACGGTTGCTGGAAAGCTGTTCACCCACATCCTCAGAAACAGATCCATGACAGAACGTATCATCGGCATAGACCTTGGCACGACCAACAGTCTTGCCGCAACCGTCTTCGATCAGATAGGCCCTGAGGTCATTGCTGAACCCGGACAGACCCCGATCATTCCCTCTGTACTGACGATGCGTGAGGGAAAATGGATTGTGGGCCAAGAGGCACTGATCGGGAGTCTACAAAATCCCACGCAAACACTGCACTCGATCAAACGCTTGATGGGACGTAGTCTTAAAGAAATTCCTGCCGAAGAACAGGCGCAACTCCCCTACGAACTACTAGCCGGTGAGCGTGGGCAAGCTCTGGTCTGCCTAGACAAACAGACTTTCACACCACAGGAAATTTCCGCTGAGATTCTCAAGGCCGTCAAGTATCGAGCAGAAGCAATCCTTGGCGAGAATTTACAGAAAGCGGTGATCACGGTTCCAGCCTACTTCGACGATGTTCAACGACAAGCCACCAGGGATGCAGCCCGCCTTGCTGGACTGGAAGCAGTGCGGATTATCAATGAACCCACTGCTGCAGCGATTGCCTATGGGTTGGATGAGCGCAAGGATGGGAAAATTGCTGTCTATGATCTGGGCGGAGGCACCTTTGATATCTCACTGCTCCAGTTGACCGGAAAAATTTTCAAAGTGGTTGCTACCAATGGCGATACTCGTCTGGGAGGAGATGATTTCGACCAAGCTATCGTTGGTGAGCTTACGCTTCGGATTCAGCAGGAATTTGAAAACACAGAGCTTCATTCTCCCCTGGCTCGCCAGGTTTTACGTCAAACTGCGGAGACAATCAAAATTGGCCTGAGCCAGAGTAATGAAATAGAGTATACTATTTCAATTGAAGATCAATCCTGGTCTCATCAGGGTTCATTCACAATGACCGAACTTCAACCACTATTAGCACCAGTGATCCAACGAACACTACAGCGCTGTCAACAAGCTTTGGATCAAGCAGACTGGAAGGTTGAAGATCTAGATGAGGTAGTTTTGGTTGGTGGCTCCACGGTGGTTCCGGAATTACGTTTACAAGTGAAACAGTTTTTTGGCCAAGATCCACAAGTGGCAATTGACCCCTACAAGGTGGTTGCGCTGGGAGCAGGGATCCAGGGGCACTTACTTGCAGGTGGAAGAAGAGACTTCCTGCTACTGGATGTAATCCCCCTAGCGTTGGGTATCGAAACGGTTGGAGGGACCTTCAGCAAATTGATCACGGCCAACACGACCGTGCCAACAGAGGCCAAGGAACTCTACACGACCCACGTTGACAACCAGACTGCTATTGAGATCAATATTTACCAGGGTGAGCGAGAGCTAGTTCAGGATTGTCGTTGCCTGGGGCGCTTCAAATTGAGGGGAATTCCTGCGATGAAAGCAGGCCTACCTTTGGTTGAAGTAACTTTCCTGGTAGACGCTAACGGCATTTTAACTGTATCTGCTCTAGAAAAACGTAGCCAGACCGATGCCTCTATTGAAGTCATTCCTTTCCATGGACTCACCCGGCAAGAGATCGATGGTTTGCTGGAAGCGTCTTACGACCATGCGATTGAGGACTTTGCTGCCCGTCAACTGATTGAATTCCGCCAGACTGCAGAGCGTGTTCTACATGGTATTGAGATGCACTGGACTATTGCTGAAACAGCACTGGCTCAGCAGGACTGCACCGCAATTCGCCAGCAGATGGCAGTTGTTCGTCAGCGGATGGAAGGACAAGACCCTCAGGTACTCAAGTCAGAAATGGATCGGCTTGGAGATTTGACTAGATCCCTGGCAGATACCGTGATGGGACAAGCCGTTCTATCAGCGTTGCAGGAACAAGAAGCGACTTCTGTCTGAGGCAAAAGACGGATCGTCACTCTACAGTTGTTTCAACGTTGGTGCCAGCCTCTGCTGAAGATTCACATATCCTGGTCAAGTGCCATCCGAAAGCGTTCATCACAAACAGATGTACGACCGCCTGTGTTGTATTGTAGATATACCATGGCAGACTTGGGCAGAAGTCATGAATTGCAGCAATCACATACTTTCCATCAAAGACCTCTCGAAACTCCAGACGTCCTTCCTGGCTTTCCCGAGAATCAGCCAGCAATCCACCAATGATGTCAAGCACCTTACGATGCTCGTCACCACCTTGGCGCAATTGCAACTCCAGTAGCGGAGTAGACAAAAACCGCAAACAGAAAAGCACCCTCCCATCATCCGACACGTCGCAGCGCAGAAACGGTTTCAGAAACTGAGGTAGCCAGCGCAAATATTCCTCCAATGCCCAGCGGGCATCTCTGCCTAAGGGCAACCGCAAGCGCTGAACGGAGCGGACACGACGCTGTTCATGGATCGTCTGCTGATCTTCACGCCTTAATTCCTGACGTGGATTTTGTAAGGGGAAACCACGCTCGTCCATCGAAGCTGCTAATGATTCGCGGAAAGTCACTGCAGAGTTGACAAGTTGATCCTGTAATCGATTTGGCCTGGCTTGCAGGTCGTGGCGCAAACTATCCACCAGCGGACCAACAAGCGCCTGTGAACTATTGCTAATGGTTGAAACCCAACGCTTAGAGATTCCCAAGGTCACGAAAGGAAAAGGAAACATCCAACGATTTTTTCCCATCTCCTGAGCAGTTATTTGCATCATGTCCTTGTAAGTCATAACGTCGGGGCCACCAATATCGAAGGATCCTGAGTACTTTTCTGGCTCTCCTAAACACAGTTTGACCGCTTTCAACACATCCTGAATCGCGATCGGTTGGGTTTGAGACCAGGTCCAGGTAGGCAATCCCATTACAGGCAGCCTGCGCACTAGATTGATTAGAATACGCAGAGAGGATCCCCCCGGCCCAACGATTACTCCACAGCGCAAGGTAGTGACCGGTATACTAGAAGCCTGCAAAACCTGGCCAACTTCATAGCGGCTGGAGAGATGTTCTGATGCCTCTTCACGTTCATCGTCCGGCATCAATCCCCCGACGTACAGTATCTGCTTCAGTCCCGCAGCTTTGGCTCCTTGGGCAAAGTTGTCTGCCAGGAGTAAATCTAAATCCTGAAAGGAAGCCTGGTTCAACCGAGAGGATGGCACCATCGAGTGAATTAGATATATCAGATAATCTGCGCCCTGCAGTGCCTGCTCGACGGAGGAAGCCGAATAGGCGTTGCAATGGACCCACTGCACTGGATCATTCAGATCAGTATTGGATAGTTTATAGGCAGATCGTGTCAATCCTCGAACAGTAAACTGTTCTAGCAAACTATTGCGGATTGCGGTTCCAACAAAGCCGGTGGCACCGGCAATCGCTACCACAGCTTGGGACATGATAGGCTCCTCTGTAAGAACGGATTGGTGAGCTAGAAAAAAATTTTAGATTCTATTTTAACAGTAAGCTCCCTGATCTGTCTAATCGAAAAAAGGGGTATCAGATGCCAGCGCGGAGAATATCGTAGAGTTGTACAGCCCCATAGACACGGTTGTTCGAGTCGGTGACCACTAGTGTCAAAACTGAGTTTTCCTGCATTAATTCTTTGGCAGCCAAAGCCATGCTGTCATGGGCAACTGTCAGAGGATCTGTGCGCATCCAGCCAGAAATAGGCCGGGGCCAATCTACATTTGGATCGTGTGTTGGATCTTCCAGCAATCGCGAGAGGTCCCCATTACTGAAGACTCCCAACAAGTTTTGGGTTTCATCGACAATGATCAGTAACCCCAAGCGCTTGTGAGCCAATTCAACAACTCCCTGACGTAAAGACAGACCTGGAGCCACCAAAGGTAAGCGGTCCTTTGGAAGCATAACGTCTTCTACTCGAGTTAGCAGACGACGACCCAACGCGCCCTGTGGATGATAGAGTGCGAATTGTTCTGGTGTGAATCGCCTCCGTTCCATCACACACAGCGCAAGGGTATCTCCTAGAGCCAGCAGAGCCGTTGTGCTGGTAGTTGGGGCCAAAGACAAGGGGCAAGCCTCTTTCGGCACCTGACAACTGATGTGCAAAGCTACTTGTGTTGCCAGTGGTGAGCTCGGATCACGAGTGATTGAAACTGTTTGACAACCAATCGATCGCAAGGAGGGAAGTAGCTGAAGCATTTCTTCGGTTGTACCACTGTTGCTCAGCAAAATCACCACATCTTGACGAGCCACTACCCCCAAATCTCCATGAACCCCCTCCCCAGGGTGTAAAAACAGAGAAGGTGTGCCTGTACTTGATAAAGTAGCCGACAACTTTCTTCCGATGTGTCCACTTTTACCCATACCGGTGACAACTACCTTCCCTCGGCAAGATAATAACCACTGCACTGCTGTAACAAAATGCTCATCTAACTGGGCCTCTAGAGCTCTCAGTCCATCACGCTCAATTCTTAGAAAACCCTGTGCTGAATTGAGGATATTTTGGGATGTTTCTATCTTACTTTTCATCATCACCAGAATGCTGTCAGAAAAAATTATTAGTTTATCTGTAAGAAAACTTGAATGGACTAGAAACTTATCAGTATAGTGGGGCCAGTTGTAAGATTTTTTGAACCATCAACCTTTCGCTGGAGATTCGCATGCTGGAAAGAGGATTCACGCGGACCTTGGTCGCCCTTATGATGCTTGCCTTACCGGCGGTCGCATGGGCTGCTGGCAGTGGAGAAAGCTCCGGGCCAGGCAGCCTGGTAGTACCTCTGGGAATGATGCTCTTAGGAGCAACCGTACTCGCCATTCTGCTGAGCTATGTTAAGCAGTCAAGCCTACTCGCCTTCATTGGTGTAGGGGCCATCGGTGGATTCTATGCCAAGTCCATTGGCGCTGGAGATGAACTGATCTCTAAGGAGCTGATGAGTGCCTTCATCGATATTGGGATCATCCTGCTGCTCTTCATGGCCGGAATGGAGGTTGACATCAAGGGCATGATCAAGCGTTGGCAATTGGTACTGATCAATGGTGCTGGCCAGATTTCCCTCCTACTAATCGTCAGTATGGGACTGGGTGTCGCTTACATTGGGATTGGTGCGGACACCTTCGGTGATGGTTGGTTCGCCACTCTTATCTATTTTGGCCTCTGTTTGACTCTCTCTTCGACTATTCTCGTCATTGGAACGTTGAAGAAAACAGGTCAGATGGAAACTCTACACGGCCAAATCGCGTTAGGACTGATGGTGCTCCAGGATGTTGTTGCAGTTGTCGCCTTGGCAATTCTGCTGAGTCTAGATCCAAGCCGTGAAGGCGGGGGTTCATTGGGCCTTGAAGTTGCCATGATTTTCTTAAAGATGGCGATCCTAATTGTCATTCTGTACTTCTTTACCAAGTACGTCCTCAATATGATGTTCAAGTACTTAGCTCGCTCTTCCGAATTGCTCTTTATTGGAGCCCTCGGCTACGGGATGGGTGTTGGCGGACTTTGTGAAGTTGTTAGCTTCTCTTCTGGAATCGGTGCCTTCTTCGCTGGAGCCACACTGGCAGCGCTACCCTACCGCCACGAGATCGAGGACAAGGTGGAACCTCTGAAGGCATTCGGGGTAATTTTGTTCTTCATCGCCCTCGGCTTTGACCTGCCTTTCCTTGATGGCGCTGCTATTGTTAGTGGACTCTCCACTGGTGTTGTGTTGACCCTGTATCTAGTGATCCTGACCATTCCACTGATGCTCTTACTAGGTTACATCTCAAAAATGAAGGGTAGGGCTGCCTTCATGATCGGAGCTATCATCAATCAAAGCTCTGAGTTCTCCTTGATGTTAGCGGTTCTTTGTCGCCAGTTCGGCATTTTCAATGATGAACTTTTCATCATCGTCACACTGGTAGTATTGCTGACCTTCTTCCTCTCCTCACTGGGGCACCAGTTCCTTGATCCAATGTTTCAGGCCGCCCGCAGTCGTTTGCTCTTCATGGACAAGCATAGTATGGAAGAGGAGGAGGAACACGAGGAACTGGAGATGGAAGACCATGTCGTTATTCTCTCCTTCAATGAGCTCTCGATGGAGATCGCTGACTTTTACAGTCAAAACAACCAGAAAGTTCTACTGCTGGATCTTGATCCGGACATTACCGACTACTTCAAGAAAAATCACTCTAACTCCAATATTGTTGCCAAGTACGCAGATATGCAGGATCCAGATGTATGGGAGCACTTTGCCTTCGAAAAGGCTCGCATCGTCATTTCCTGTTTGGACGAAGGGCAAGAAGCTGAGATCGGCATCTGCCATTATCTTCATGAGAAGAGTGACCATGTGCCTTTCCTGGCAGCAACCAGCTCACACGAAGAAGCACTGGAGTTGTATGAGGCGGGTGTACGCTATGCTATTCAGACAGAATACCTGGCTTCCAAGAGCTTCCGAGATATCTTCGCTCGGGAAATGGCTAAGGATCCGAAAGAAGCCTTCCGAGATCTTGGCAAGGAGCATTTCGAACAAACCAAGCAGATCCAAGAAGGCATGGGTAATATCTTCAGTTTGGTCTGATTTCTTCTATTCCTCTAGCAGAGAGAATGACTATGAACCTTTGGCAAAAACTACGCACTTCTTTAGGAGTGCTCTTCATCACATTCTTTGTGATGGCCACCCCTGTCTATGCGGCGGGTGGTGGAGCCCTGATCATGTCTTTAGGCTTGCTACTCGGTAGCGCAATGTTGATCTCGATGGTCCTGACTCGCTTTAATCAGCCAATCCTCCTCGCTTTCGTGGTGGCTGGTGCTGTGGGTGGACTAGTAGCTGGTAGCGAAGCAGCAATGGCAATCGCCAAAGGCCCTCTGATTGAAGGCTTTGCTGAAATTGGTATCGTCCTGCTGCTCTTCATGGCTGGTATGAGTGTTAACCTGCGGGAGATCACAAACCGCAGTAAACTGGTGCTCTATAACGGTATAGGCCAACTGGTAATCGTGATGATCGTAATGTTGTTGCTGGCCGGTGGCATCATTGATGGCCTTGGCACAGAAGCGCTCTTCTTTGTCGCCATCTGTCTATCCCTCTCATCAACTCTAGTAGCTCAGAGTGCTCTGAGCTATTCAGGTTCAGAAGGATCCCTACATGGTCAGTTGACTGGTGGCATCATGCTGCTGCAAGACTTGGTAGCTGTAGTTGCGATTGTCTTATTGGAAGGCCAGATGCGTGATGCAGGAGGCCTGGCTGGTACAGGAATGGCGTTCATCAAGCTGCTGGTTTTGCTTGCAGTTTTATCTTCGCTTTCGCGCTACGTCCTGGAAACGGTCTTCAAGTTTCTCAGTGAATCACCTGAACTGATGTTTGTCACTGCGCTTGGCTACTGTATGGGTGTGGCCGCAGTATGTGACACACTAGGATTCTCTATGGAAGGTGGAGCTTTCTTCGCTGGGGTCTTCCTGGGAATCATTCCGCAGAAACTGGAAATTGAGGACAAGGTCAACCCACTGAAAACCTTTGGAGTGATTCTCTTCTTCCTCACCCTAGGTTTCCGTATGGTCACTCTAGAATCTGGAGCAATGGGCAGCGCCTTTGGTTTGGCAATTGTACTGGCTATCATTATATTAATCATCAAGCCAGTTACCATGCTGATTACTGGTTGGGCTACTCGCCTAAAGGGACGCCCCGCATTCCTGCTTGGAGGTACAATCAATCACTGCTCGGAATTCTCCTTGATTATAGCACTGATCTGTCGCGAATTTGGTCTGTTCAGTGACTATGTCTTCGCTCTAGTCACCTTGACTGTCTTGTTCTCAATGTTCTTCGCAGCGATCAGTCATCTCTACCTAGGTACTCTCTACAACATGCTGCGTGGCTCACTGCGCTTCATTGACCAGCGAAGTTCTAATTATGAGTTAGAAGGCGATTTTGTACTCGAGAATCACGTAGTGGTTCTCTCCTACAATGAGTTAGCTGCTGAAATCGCAGGGCACTATGCAGAGAAAGGTGAGAAGGTGTTAATGATGGACCTAGATCCAGAGATCACTGAGTTCTTCCGCAAAAAAGAGGAATCAAATATCGTCCCACTCTATGCAGACATGGAGGACCCGGATGTCTGGAAGCAGTTTGCTTTTGAGAAAGCGAAGGTTGTGGTTTCCTGTCTTGTTGAGGGACAGGAAATGGAGTTGGGTATTGCAGCTTACCTGGCTGAACACGCCCCAGACACACCGTTCATCGCAACCACTTCCTCTCATGATGAAGCACTGGAACTGTATGAAGCCGGTGTGCGCTACGTGATTCAGACGGATTTCCTCGCTTCGAAGAGCTTCCGCAAAGTCTTCGAGGAAGAAATGGGCAAGAGTACTAAGGAAGCCTTCCTGCAAAAGGGCAAAGATCATTGGGATGATACCCGCCAGATCCAAGAAGAACTAGGGGCAATCTTCAAGTTCGTTTAATCTCCACTGGGTGTTGCTCCGGCAGCACCTGTCGTCTATTCACCGTATCCACTACGATGCCTCTATCCTCCTAGTGGATAACTACAAGTTCATACGAACCATTCTCGAAAGAATGCTGCAGCAGCTTGACTATCAAAACCTCTGCATGGCTATTGGCGGCTTGGAAGCTCCGAATTTATCGTAATCCTAACCTGTTGATCTGGTCATCACTGACTATCATATGCCAGAAATGGAAGGCATCAGCCTCTTTCAATCAATGCAGCAGGACCCCGTTCTGGCTGAGATTCCTGTCTTGCTGATCTCTGGTATTCCTACCGAAAAATTTGTGACACAGGCACTGGCGGTGGGAGTCCAAAGTACACTCACCAAACCCTTCCGTGCAGAGCAACTGGATCAGAAGATCCAATATCTGCTGACCCAATCTTTCTCTTGGAAATGCTGCGAATCATCCTGCTGCTAGTGCTTCTTCCAATGATTCTGGGCTTTCTACTCTCTCGGCTATCTCAACCTATTCTGCGCTGGGCTGGGTACTCTCTTCTTATCATTCCCCCTTCCATCGCCATGACATTGTTACTCGATCTAATCTGACGAGCGTAACTCACCAAACACCTTTCGTAAAAATTCTGGTTCTTGTGGACCCTCCAACTTTCCTAATCGTTGCCCATCCTGCGCGAAGAAGACTAGAGTAACGCTTCTGACTTGCTGCTGATTCGCAAAAGCCTGCCCCTCTGGACGACTCAGATCCGCAATCAAAAAATCCACATCAGCCCGAAACTCCCCCTGCAAACTGTCAACTATGCGTTGGAGTTGGCGACAAACAACACATGTCGGATCGTGTACCTGGACTACAACTGGTCGTCCGTTGCCAATTCGTGAAAGATCATACTCCTCATCTTTGAAATGCTGTTGCCACCACCAGACACCTCCTGCACTCATCAGCAACAAGAGCGTGAGTAACGTGGAGCTCCAAGACCCAAAGTAGCCACCAAGCTTTCGAGGTTTTCTCAATGATTTTCCTGCTCCCACTCCCACTCCTCTTGTTCGAAGTCTTCAGAGGTCTTTGTCTTTTGTTGAGATTGTTGAGCAAGAGCCTTGCTGCGAAGCTCACCAAGAGCCTTGGAATATGAAGAATCTTCAAACAGTTCTGTCTGCTGATGCTGGTAGGGTGCGTGCTGACGAGCCTCCTTTTCAATCTGCAAATGGCAACGACTGCAAAGAGGAATTAAATTTTCCAGGGCATTGTTACCAGGATCCCCGTCAATATGGTGAACTTGGAGAGCAATATTGTCCTCATTGCCAGATAATTTACAACGTGTGCAGCGATTGCCAAACTCTTGACGAACCCACCGTGACATCACTAGCCAGTCGGAATGATAGCGTTCATCTAGAGACATTCAACTCCTGTTGGCGGAATTCCTGCTTTACGCCATAGTTCAAATTCGATATAAACATTTTCCTCTATCTAAGAATTTCCCTACAGACAGTGAGGTCAAATGAGCGTCAATCGTCAAGAATATCTGGACATCATCTCCATCGTCAGCCACCTTGCACGCTCTGATGGAGATATTGCAGATTCAGAGAAAAAAGTATTGATGACTCTGTTCAAGGCGATTGGGGTCACGAAGGAAGAGCAGGCTGCAATGAAAGCCAAGACCTCAATTGGATCATTGTTGGAGGAAATTCAGTCTGATGAGGCCAAGAGTGCTTTGGTGGACACACTGGCTTTAGTTGCTGGTGCTGATGGAGTATTTGAAGAGGAAGAACGCACTTTCATAACCAAGGTTATGAAGCGAATTGGTATGGAGCCCAGTGAACACCTGTACTTTCAGGATGGTGGGAACTTAGATATCAAGACCGTTCGAGCCAACGTCAAGCAGATTCTGGAATCACTGAAGAGCGCAACCGCTTAGGTCGATTCACTTCCATCCCGGAAATCACGCAACCAACGCAAGTGCTCCGGGGTGGTGTTTGCCCCTAATCCAAGGATTGCTACTTCCTGCTCAAGTAGTTGCTCTGCCTTACGCTGAAACCAGGCACTTGGTTGTTGCTCCGTCTGCGGCAACTCGTCCAGCACTACACTGACCACCCCACACTCACTCACCAACTGTTCGACATCTTCTACTAAGCCAGGTTGCAGAGCAGAAGCGTGTAATCCAACAATGATACGTCCAAACTGAACCATCTCAAGCAGTCCATCTAGTCGCTCGCCCAACCGAATATCAGGTGCCAGGCGTAGATGTAGAACACAATCTCGCTGAAAGCTTCGCCGCGCCAAGCGAGCAACCTGCTGCAATTCCTCCAAGCGTGTAAAGCCTTCTGCCCAGAGTAAATCTGCCCCTGTATCTGAAAGATATACGATTGGAGGACCATAGACCCGCTCTACCAAATGTTCACCTAACTCTGACTGACTCTCAGCCTGTCGTAACAAACCAGCACTGACAACTCGTCCCAAGGCTTCACGGAGCAGAGCCATGCCGTTGTTATTGATAGCCTCCTCGCGATCCTCAATGCCTTGCTGAGTTAGCTCAAGGACATTAGCACCGGCCGTGTTCGTACGGAAAAAATCCGCACCTGCTCGCTGGTAGCTCTTGTAGGCAGCACGGACCCAATCCATTTGCTCCAGATTTGCTAGATACAGCGGCTGATTTGCAGGCAAACCAAACTTTTGTAGAATTGGCACCAAGCTGCCCTCACTAAACAACGGAGCGCGTTCTTGCAGCCAATCCAAGAGAGAAAAAGTAGGAGGAGTGATTTCAGTGTTCATCCAACCGTTACTGACTTGGCAAGATTACGAGGCTTATCGATATTACGTCCCAGGTCAAGCGCAGCATAGTAGGAAAGCAATTGGGCCATGGTCATCTGGAGTAACGGTGCCAACCAGGGATGAACTGTAGGTAGTTCGACTGCGTAGTCGAGAACCTCATAGGCATGCCGATCTCCTTTAAAAACAAAACCGGCCAAAGTCCCTCCCCGGGTTCGAATCTCCTCCATCGCAATCAGTGTTCGTCGATGCAGATCTTGCTGCTCCGGGAGCGGTACAAAGAACAACGAATGAACCGACTTCTCAATCATCGAAAGAGTACCATGTTTGAGGAATCCTGCCGGCATTCCTTCCGCGTGCTGGTAGGTCACTTCCTTCATCTTCAAAGCAGACTCCATCGCTACCGGATAGTACTGTCCACATCCCAGAAACAGCCAGTTTGGAACCCAACTGGTGGAACGAGCAATGTTTCGCAAAAAGCCAGATTGCTCGTTCAGAGCGTCCTGAATCAAGTCTGGCAGACGATCCACAGCAGCGATAAAGGAATCGAATTGCTGATCATCCAAGTTACCTTGTTGACGACCAGTTTCCACAGCAGTTCGGAGTAAAATTAGGGTTTGTGCCATCGCTGCCTTGGTAGAAACCACACAAATTTCTGGTCCGGATCCCTGCATAATGATCTGATCGACCTGCATCCCAATGGAAGAACCCATTACGTTCACGATTGCCGCTGTCTTAGCACCGCGTTGGCGAGCAAAGTTCAGCGCCATCTTAGTATCGTAGGTTTCTCCAGACTGAGAGACTGCCAGCACTAAATCTTGTGCCTGTACACCAGCAATATCAATAAATTCATCGGAACTGATGGCTGGGAAGTAGCGCCCAGTCAGTTGTGAGAAAAAATACTGTCCCAGCTGTGCAACGTAGAAGGTTGTTCCTACACCAACAAGATAAGCCTGTGGTGCTTCTGCAAATTTTTGAGCTAGTTTTCGGATCTCCTCATCTGGAATCTTTAGCGCCTGACGCAGGGTCTGAGGTTCATCAAAGATTTCTTTGAGCATGTAGTGGGCAAACCCGCCCTTGCGGGTTGTCTCTGCATCCCAGTCAATATGCAGGATATTTTTCTCGACCTGCTGGCCATCGCGCAGGCTGCAAATCTGATAGCTTTCTTGCGTCAGCATGACATATTCGTCATCATCTAAGACCACAGCCCGTCGGGTATACTCCAGAAAAGCATTGATATCTGAGCCAACGTAGTTGCTGCCTTCGCCCAACCCCAAAATCAGAGGAGAATTACGCTTGGCGCAGAAGAGTCGATCTAGTTCATGTACTGAGATCATCACGATCGCAAAAGAGCCTTCCATTTGTTCCAGAGCTGCCACAAATGCACGCTCGGTATTTTGTAATCGATCATAGTGACGGGCCATTAGTTGTACAAACACCTCAGTATCCGTCTGAGAACAGAACGTTATTCCTTCCGCTTCCAGTTCCTCCCGCAGGTCTTGATAGTTTGAGAAAATGCCATTGTGCACAACAGCAAAAGCCTCGTTGGTTGAGAGGTGTGGGTGGGCGTTCTCTCGGCTAACTATTCCGTGAGTAGCCCAACGCGTATGGGCAATGCCAAGACGCCCACTGAGTTGGGTGAGACGTTCCCGCTGATTGACCTCCTCTACCCCTCCGGTGTTCTTGCGAGTCCAGATCTTGCCCGCATCCAGCAGTGCCATTCCACAAGAATCATATCCTCGGTACTCTAGATTACGAATTGAGGCATAGAGAGGATGGGCCACATTCTTTGCGTTGATCATGCCACTGATCCCGCACATTTCAGGACTCCTTCGGATTTTCAGGAACCCGGCCACGCAGGGAAATATTATCTTCGATGAAGCTGCCTGCTGGAACTATCGTTGCGGGCGCCATTGTTTGTCGAGCACCGATGCGCGCTCTATCTCCAATGAACGCTCCAAGTTTGGGTAATCCAGAATCAACAGATTCATTTGCAGTGGAAACCACGATGTTTTTGCCATCTGAAAAATGATTCACCGTAGTTAGTGCTGTGCCAATCGATACCCCCTCCCCAATCACGCTATCTCCAATGAAAGAAAGTCGTCCCAGGTCAGACCTCCCGAAAAGCACGCAGTTCTTAAGTTCTGAACCATAACCGACTACTGAGTCTGGGCCGATGGCGCTGAAGGTTCGTATCAACGAATTGTTTCCAATGTAAGAGCCTTCTCCAATGAAGCATGGGCCCTTAAGCACTGCCCCACTCTCAATGACAACATCTCGCTCGATCACTACCGGACCTTCCAACTGAACATTACCAGCCAATCTGGCACTCTGGTGGATATGCGCTGTGCGCCAGGCACTCATCATCATCTGGTTTGCTTCTAGGATGTGCCATGGATAGATCAAATCAATCCAGGTGCCCTCCCAGAGATCTGCCTGCAAACCATCACTCTGAACAAGATATTGGTAACATGCTTCAATACTCTGACCATGCTGGCGCAGCAGGTCAAAAATTCTTGGCTGTAGTACAAATCCACCGGCAAAGACATAATTACTTTGCATGCGTCCCTGGGGCTTTTCAATGAAACGACGAATCTTCATCTCATTGTCTAGATAGACGTTACCGTATTCGTTGGAATTGCGAGGTAGAGTCACTAACGCAACCTCTCGGCCTGTTTCAGCAAAAGTTCGCAGTAATTGGGGAACAGGATTCCCATCAGCCAGCACATCTCCGTAGACTAGTAGAAAAGGCTGTCGCTTCAGGTAGGGTTCACAGCAGGAGAGCGCATGACCAATGCCTAGCAGTTCCTGTTGTTCCACATATTCGAGGCTCATTCCAAAGTTGCTTCCATTCCCAAAATGATCCCGTAGAGCCTGCTGTTCATGGTGCACTACGACCAAGGCCTCATGAACTCCAGCGTTGTGTAGCCCATTAAGAATACTCTCCAAAATGGGGCGGCCTGCAATTCGAATCATTGGCTTAGCACGAGTCGCTGTAAACGGCAGCAACCTTGGGCTGTAGTTTGCTACCAGAATCACCGCTTTCATGAAGACTCCGTGAGAAGGAAAGGTCGCAGATGCTGCTCCAGCACAGACAATACCTGCTCAACATTCAGATTACTGGTATCCACCAATATCGCGTTAGCTGCTTTATGCAGAG
>AGAU01000448.1 GCA_000224765.2 SAR324 cluster bacterium JCVI-SC AAA005
TTTTTTTTTGTGGATCTGGAGGTTGAATCAGTCCAAGTTTTCGAGCTAGGGCTCCGTCCAACTTATCAAAGAAAGCTGCTCCCACCAGAATGAGATAAGCCTGATGCATTTCCTGTTGCTGGGCAAACCAGATGGCCAGTAGTCCCATCAGGGCATTCATTACGGTTAAAGAGTTTGGTAGTGTAGAGAGAATTCGCCGACGCAGCTTCACATCTCCTAGACAAAGGTCATCTAAGCAAAAGGTACCGTATTTGCGGCAATAGCTTGCAATCGACCCAAAGTTGATGATCAGAAAGAACACTTCCAAAACCATCATCGTCTGAAGCGATAGTCCTCCAATTTGGTTCAACCAATTAGGTAAGACTTCGGCTGCTTCGGGAATGTAGAAAGCATATCCATACAGAAAAGCTCCAACTGGAGTTGCTACCATAGTGCGAAGACGACTCAATTCTCGCATTCCAGGTGCTTCCCCGTGTGTCTGGGCGAATCCCAACATAAAATGGGCAAAATGATCACGCATCAGGACAATAATAGCGAGTAATAGTACAAACATTGCGTGAAACAGTTCCAAGTGTTGATTTGGGCTGGATTCTGGCAGATGGTGGAAACGCCACATCATCCCAAAAGCAACAAGTGGGAAGATAAGTGAATAGACCAACTTGTCCATCAATCGCTCTGCTAATTCTGCAAGCTTGTGATGGGGCTGAAATCGTGCTGCAAACCAGCCATCCACTAAATCAAATACCATAGCGACGACTAGACAAGCCATCCCCAAAAAATAAAGAGATGGATTACGCAAGATCATGGTAAGAATCGCACAGATCAAGCCTGCAAGTGCTAAGGGAGCTCGCCCATAGACCAGCAAAGTCGTAATACGACTTGGAATTGGGCTGGAAGTTGAGGAGTTCATTGGTTTACCTAAAAAAGTTATGATTTTTGGTGTGATTTGAGGAAATTTTCAATCCAGAGAGGTAAAGGTCCGAGTTCAGTATTTTTTGTGAGTGAATCTATACCTGCTTGGCGCACGTTTTCGGGCATCCTCCCTTTGCGCATTTCCATCAACGCATGAGAGTATTCAGGCACAAACTCAGGATGACCTTGACACCCAATGATGTGTTCACCAAGTTGAAACATTGCGTTTGGACAAAATTCGCTTTCGAGAATCCTTCGAGCCTGTGCAGGTAATCTGGTGACCTGATCCTGATGACTCACCAAAACTTTTGCCTCGTCCACTTGAGGAACCATCCAATCTTGGTTTGCTACCACACGATGGTTTGTTATCCCAACTCCCCAACCTTTTGGGCTTTTCATTGTTTCGCCGCCGAGTGCTTGCGCTAGCAGCTGATGGCCGAAACAAATACCTACTGTTGGAATCAGCTGTTGATGCAAACTACGCACGAAGGATTCAAGATCTCGAATCCATTGTAGATCCTCATAAACGCTTGATGCACTTCCAGTCAAAATATACGCCTCACAAAGATCAGTCTGATCAGGTAATTCACTGTCACAGGCTGCAAAGTTTAGGAGGTCATGCTGAGGATTTTGATTATGAATCATGGTTGCAAACATTTGAGGATAATCACCGAACTTGGGTCGCAGTTCAGTTCTCACGTGATCGCACTGTAGAATTCCAATTCTCATAGATCGTTTACCAATTGATTACAGATGACAGATCAGCCACTTCGAAAGCTTGAGTTCCTGCATGCTAATGGATTTCCTGCAAGTTCTTATCGGCGATTATTTCAAAATTTTAAGGATTTTGACGTCCATTTTGTTGAATCTTTAGGGCAGTTTGAGAGAGGTTTGCCCCAAGATTGGGAATCAATTGCTGACCAAGTCCTTACGCAAATGAATTCTCATCAACCAAGCGTGGGCGTGGGACATTCATTGGGAGCTGTAGTTTTACTTTACGCCGCTGAACAAAGGCCCGAAGCTTTTACAAACATAATTTTACTGGATCCACCCCTCTTTTCATTTAGTAAGCGGGCTTCTTTGTGGTTATTGAAGAAATTCGGAAAAATGGATCGGGTTACTCCAGCTCGTACAACTCTTAGGCGCCGCGAAGCTTTTTCTTCTCATCTAGAGGCTTTTTATCAATTGCGGAAACGCAGTTTTTTTCGCAAGTTCTCTGATGAGGTATTGAGTGACTATGTTTCAAATGGCTTCATTGAGCAAGCAGACGGCGTAAAGCTGCGTATTCCCAAAGATTTGGAATATCATCTTTTCCAAACTATTCCATTACACTTTTCAAAGTCCTGGAAAGGGCTAAAAGGCCATTTGGTATTCGCAAGTGATAAAGGCGTACTTCAACAATCCGACCGCAATGAACTTCGTAGGAGTCTACCGGGTTTCCAGCATACGGCTGTTAGCGGAGGTCACATGTTTCCTCTGGAACAGCCAGAAAAGACCGCTGAAATTATAAAAAAACTAATCAATTCGAGGAATTGACAGTAAATATCCTTATTCGAAGTCTCATCACGATCAAAATAAGGGTTGTTCGAAATTCCTATTCGAGGAGGTGATTTTCCAAATCAAACTTAGGCAAGTTCCAGTAATACTGAATACAATCCATCTTAGTTAACCCAACGGAGAGCCAATACTCCTCCGAGAAAAACAATACCAATCAAGGGTTGTACAAATAGGAGCATCATTCCCACTAGCAACAAGCAAAGTGTAGCGACATTAAGAGCCAGGGGATTGCGGTTAGGAAGAGAAGGCTGCTTGGGGGCAGATGTGTTCTCTGCTTGAATCTCAGATTCAACTTCCTTTAGGATGTCTGACAATTCTTGATCCGTCAGACCATATACTTCCCTAACAGCCTCTAATTCACTTTGAAATTCAGCCGCCTGCTGTTGTTGTTCCCTATAACTTTCAGCTTTTTTTTGAACCCTTCGTAATAGGTCCCGATATTGTTCTTCCGCCATTTTTTTCTAGGCAGCCGCCTCTTGTTGCTTGTAACGATGTAGGAATTGCAAAAGCTTGATCCTTGTCAGGGCGTTGCTGTCACGAAATTGCAGGTGGACATTTAATTGTTTACCACTTGGAATTGTGGCCAGAACAATTGCCGCCATATTTTCCCGTAAGCTTGCGCCTGAGAGATGGAATAGAAGAATTTCGCCATTTTTCAAGGGATCTTCAAGTTTCTGTGTAATCGCTAGTTTCATACCCCCTGCGCTCATGTCAATAATCTTGCCTTTAGTCTTATAATCATCGGCAGATCCATGTACAGAGCGCATCTCTGGTTCGTATTCGCTAGCTTCTACTCTTCTGAAAAGAGCATCCTGATTGAGTTCGAGTCTCTCAGATTCACGTATTGCCATTTTCCGAATGTCGCTACTATGACCCAACCAGACAATTCCTGGAGTCTCTGTTTTTTGTTCTTCAACTCTCAATGCGAACTCATAATCAGCGTCCCCCTGGCGCCGGACACGACATTTGATGATCTTAAACTGCAAAAGATTAGCGGGTCGCCGCTTGATCATGGGAGGGTCAATGCGAACGCCACGTTCGCTAACTTCTTTGATTAAGGAAATGAAAGCTAATTGTCTGCCCTTAGCTGTTACTGAGCATTCCACCCGCATGTTGGAGAGCAGCATTTTCGTATTGATGACTTCACAATCTTTATTGGTGAGATTGAATTGCAACTTAGTCCGCATAGCGTGAATTGCAGCCATTAATTCTGCATCTAAGCTTCCCTCCTCAATCAGTTCATCCACAGCTTCCTCAAAAAGTTTGTTGGTGCGCATCATCGAGAGGATCTCTTCTGCCTCACGTTTATTCCCAAGCCGATGGACCAACTCTACTTCATCCTCTGACATCTTCAGACTTTCGTAAAGAGTATGCAGAGTCATGTCGGTCTGTTCACGTTTGATCCGAATTTGTTCTAGTTCCTCCATCTTAGTACGATAGAAGCGCAGACCAAAGAAGCCACCAACCGCAGCGGAGATCGCAAAGCCAACCCCGACATAAAAGCTAGTTGGGATGACCGCAGGTGTGTCATAGTTCGCTTGCAAGTCTGTTAGTTGGAAATTTCCAGATGCTGATTTTTGACCACATAGCCAAAACCATAACAACGGTGAGATCAGTAAAAGTATTCTTTTTTGGCTGAAAACCCAGATATGGGAGAGTTGCTTCATGTTCTTATTGAGTAAAGTTTAGTAGATTCATTATGAAAATCAGTTAGAAACTGTTGAAATTAATGCACTTCGAGTGCAAATTTAGGTTCAACGGCCACGTTACTCCATGTACCATTCTTCTTCTAGAGTATCCTTGTTA
>AGAU01000447.1 GCA_000224765.2 SAR324 cluster bacterium JCVI-SC AAA005
TGGCAATGTCTATGTGACTGGCCACACTTGGGGTGGTCTTGATGGCAACACCAACGCCGGAGGAAGCGATCTTTTCGTGGTCAAGTACGACAGTGATGGGATCAAGCAGTGGACTCAACAACTCGGGTCTTCTTCCTCTGAACTTGTTCACGGCATCAGCACCGACTCCAGTGACAATGTCTATGTGACTGGCTACACTTTTGGTAGTCTTGATGGCAGCACCAATTTTGGAACAGAGGATCTCTTCGTAGTTAAGTATGACAGTGGCGGGATCAAGCAGTGGACTCAACAACTTGGGTCTTCTTCCCCTGATCATGCTCACGGTATCAGCACTGATTCCAGTGGCAATGTCTATGTGACTGGCCACACTTGGGGTGGTCTTGATGGCAAC
>AGAU01000446.1 GCA_000224765.2 SAR324 cluster bacterium JCVI-SC AAA005
CCCCCCGACAATCAAATCCTCTTGGTAGCTGAAGATTCTGTAAGCATGCGACATGTGATCATTGAGACTTGAATCTGAGCTAAGATTACCTTCCGAATCGAATCTCATCAAATGGCCCTTACCTTCTGCGAAGAAAGTAGTGTCAGGGTCTTGAGCGTTAGTATATCCCACAGCAATCAAATCTGATCCTACTTGCACAACACTCTCTATCGCATCAACTCCCCCAAAATCAAAGTTCTTACTGAATATTACATTGCCAATAGTCTTATCCACTTTTATCAACGCGCTGTCTTGGTTCATAGCCCCAAAAACAATGTATCCATCATCCACCTCCATTGCGCCATTGCCCAGATTGTGACCAGGAGATGAGTATTCGCCCTTCCACGCAATTGTTCCATCTGCGCTAACTTTAGCGACAAAAATTTGCGCATCATTTGGCAGGCTCCCGGTTTCACCAATTTGTAAAAAACCACCATCCGAACAAGAAATTAGAAAATGACCATGTGATTCTTCACCACGCCCCTCTGCCGTTGTTGTCCAAAGAATTTCGGGTTTCGTGAATAACTCAGCAGCATCGCTTACCTTTAAATTTTTTGATGTAGCGCTCTTGTCAGCGAGACAAGCTGATAGCGAGAATAAAAAAGCCAGAGTAACTAATTTCAATAGTTTGTCGAAAAACAAATATTGCTGCATGAGATGTATTTGATTACGAATGGTTTGATAAATTTAGTGCCAGTAGACTTTGGAATCATGATCTTAAATTGCAATGCCTTGTAGCTGTCAGATCCAGCTCCTAAAGTTTACTTTTTTAAGCATGTTTTAGCATCAAACTTTGGCTCGTTGACCCAACTGCATAGCAACGGGACATAAGCGATCAAGGAAGAAACGAAAAAAGCGGCGAATGAATTTGATGTATTAAATCTTTTTCTTTCTGCGATGGCTGGTTGAGAACTCGTTGGTCTGTTTATCGTACTTATCAGCTATATTTGATTAAACAACTTTCATCGTCACACTGCCGACATTGGTGAAACCGCAGGTAATCTCAT
>AGAU01000445.1 GCA_000224765.2 SAR324 cluster bacterium JCVI-SC AAA005
AAGACTTACACCGAACAAGGCTCTAACACCCTCTTCAAGTAATCTGGGGCGAGACATTCTAATACCTTAATATTAAAATAAATTGATAGTGACCGTTGAAGGTCCAAAATTAAAATCGTCAGTTACCAATCTTTACACTTGATTCAATCATAAAAAATATATTCGACGTAAATATACTATGTCTGACAAAATTCCATCCAATTAAAAGGTAGAATATTTATTTTAGATATGTAGAGTAATGATGGTTCAATATAGAAGTCACTAGTATTAACATTTTTTTACTTTAAAGAGGGTTGAAATGAGCATTATGAAAACTACGGCTAAACTAGCTACAGCATTGCTGATTGCTGTGCCAATGAATGCAGCATTTGCAGGTGGACACATGTAAGGTTGGGAAGCTACAGGCACTCAAATGCCTGAGTCAAGTGAGACAGTTTCAGGGAAGACCGGTTCCATCACTCACATCAAATCTAAAGACATCAGGGATTAGTCAAAAGCTCCAGAAGGTATGCCAAGGGTGGTAGGAGCTACTTGTTATAATAGTGTGGTTACAGACCCAAGCGGAGTAATGCTAGGAGGAGTTGGGGTATGTGAATCAGTAGATCCAAATGGTGATGTTAGTTTGTACTCTGCCACTTTTGGAAAAAATGGGGTTTACAACGCAACATTGACGCAAGGAACTGGAGTCTATGCTGAATATGTAGGAGTACAAGTTACTGGTGCTTTCATTGGTCAGTTACCTTATGGGTCAGGAATTTACCATTTGACTCCAAAATGAGACTGAAATAAGTAAAAACCTCTCTAACTTCAATTCTCCTTAGTTTCGAATGGGACTAAGGAGTGAAATATTTGAACCAAACTAGAAGCTAAACTTGTTCATATAGCAAAAGGATTAATGAATAATTACTTTCAAGAAATTGACAAATTTTCGGTTAAGTTGACTGAATTGTTAATACGAAATAAATGGACAACAATAATTTTTACACTATTATTTACGCTAGCCTGTGGATATGGTGCTAAAAACCTAGCTTTTTCTACCAATTACAGAGTATTTTTCTCTGAAAGTAATCCTGAGCTAAAAGCATTTGAATCGTTTCAAAGTACATACACCAAAAACGACAATGTACTTTTCGTAGTTAAAAAGAATGAACCTGGCAATGTCTTTAATGATAGTGACCTTACGGCAATCAAAGAAATAACAGAAAGAGCCTGGCAAATACCATATGTAATAAGAGTTGATTCAATTACAAATTTTCAACATACAAGCGCTGTTGGAGATGATTTAATTGTTGAAGATTTGGTTGAAGGTCAAAATGAGAATAAAGATTATTATGAAAGTAGGATGGAAATTGCTCTTAACGAGCCATTACTACTGAATCAGTCAATTTCTGAAGACGCTGAAATAACGGCCATAAATGCCGTATTGCAATTCGCTGAAAAAGATCTCATGGAAGTTCCAGAAGCAATAAATTATGCTCTCGGAATAGAGAAAGATATTGAAGAAAAGTTTCCAGATCTAGAAGTTTATGTTTCTGGTGTTGCAGCTCTGAACAACGCATTTGCTGAAGCTGGAATGAAAGACGCAGGAACAATCACTCCGATTATGTTCCTGATGATATTTATTATGGTTGGTCTAATTATCAGAGCCTGGAGCCCAACGATTGCAGTTCTAATTTTGATCATTTTGTCCACAATTGTTGGTATGGGAATCGGTGGGTATGCTGGTATCGAACTAACACCAATATCAATGGCTGCACCGACAGTAATTCTGACATTAGCGGTTGCAGATGCAATACACATCTATATTACTTTGAAAAGCTTGATGCAGGAAGGAATGGAAAAGCGAGAAGCAATTATTGAATCCTTAAAGATAAATTTCCTACCAGTAACAATTACATCAGCAACAACAATTGTTGGGTTTTTAGCATTGAATTTTTCCGACTCTCCACCTTACTGGCATTTAGGCAATATTACCGCCATTGGAATAGGGGCTGCCTGGTTTTTCTCGATAACACTTTTGCCAGTAATTATAAACATTCTTCCGTACAAAGCCAAATTGGGTTCTGATAAAGAAAAAGACAAAAGTGTTATGTTGAAATTGGCAAATTTTGTTATCGAAAATCATAAGAAAGTGCTTGTAGGTACTAGTACTGTAACCCTAATAATCATTTGTTTTATTCCAACTATAAATTTTGATGATCAATGGGTGGAATATTTTGATGAGTCAGTGAAATTTAGAACAGATTCCGATTTTGTTTTAGATAACTTTGGAGTTTATCCTATTGAATACTCAATTCCTGCAAAATCAGAAGGTGGGATCAGTGAACCAGAATACTTACAAAATATAGAAAAATTTATATCATATTTGCGGGATATTGAAAATGTAACGCATGTGTACTCAATTTCCGATATTATGAAGAGATTGAACAAAAACATGCATGGTGATGAACAGAGCTATTATAAAATACCTGACGAACGTGATCTGTCAGCTCAATATCTCCTCTTGTACGAACTTTCTTTACCGTACGGACTAGACCTTAATGATAGGATTAATATTGACAAGAGTGCTTCGAGAGTTACTGTCACTTTTGGTCGATTAACAACCTCAGAACTCAAAGACTTTCTGATCAAAACTGATGAGTGGATGGGAATTAATTTACCTGGTTATATGCAAACAAAACCAACCGGTGCCAGCGTAATGTTCACTTACATTACAGAGAGAAACGTTAATAGCATGATAACTGGGACTATGATTGCAATCTTCGCAATTGCTTTGATGATGGTAGTTGCCTTACGTAGCCTTAAATTAGGACTGTTGAGTCTTATCCCAAACGGTTTACCAATTCTCACAACTTTTGGCGCTTGGGCAATATTGGTTGGTGATGTTGGCTTTTCAGTTGCTACCGTGGCATCAATTTCACTAGGAATTGTAGTTGACGATACAGTACATTTTCTTTCAAAGTATGTTCGAGCAAGAGAGGATCGTCAACTCAGCGTAGAGGATTCAATCCGATATGCCTTCGATAATGTTGGTATGGCTATCGTTATTAACACGTTTATTCTAGCCGTAGGTTTTGGAGTTCTAACTAGCTCAACGTTTAAATTAAATGTTGATATGGGACTGATGACTATTTTAGCTATCATCTTCGCCATTATATTAGACTTCCTGCTTCTACCAGCTATTCTACTTTTGAAAAAAGACGTTAAGCTTTCATCTGGTGGCAGCATAAATACTGCTCAACCCTCAACATCAGCAATTTAAGGATATTTATGTCAGAAAAAAAAACAGTGTTTAACTACATGAGAGTTATTCTGATCATTTCATCAACATTTTTATTGTGCATACCATCCACGTCTTTCGGTGAATCACCAGAGGAAAGAGGTTTTGAAATTGCTGCTAGGTCAGACCGATCAGATACTGGTTATGGGGACAGCAGAGTGAAAATGACGATGATTCTGAGGAACGCTGCCGGAGATGAAACTACAAGATCAATAAATTTCACGACACTTGAACGAGACAATGAGGATGTTGGAGACAAGAGTTTGGTACTTTTTAACACACCACGTGACATCAAAGGGACTGCCCTACTCTCACACGCACAAATTCTGGAAGCTGATGATCAATGGCTTTATTTGCCAGCTTTGAAAAGAGTCAAAAGAATTTCCTCGAGTAACAAGTCCGGTCCCTTTGTTGGATCAGAATTCGCTTTTGAAGATTTTACTGCTTCAGAACTCAAAAAATTTTCCTATAAATTTTTGAGAGAAGAGCCCTGTGGAGAGTTTACTTGTGATGTTTTGGAAAGAATTCCTCTCTACGAAAAATCAGGATATTCAAAACAAATCAGTTGGATTGACCAATCAATATTTCAACTCAGAAAACTAGAATTTTATGATCGCAGAGGCCAATTACTCAAAGTAATGGAGGCTTCCAATTATAAAGAATACCTTGATGGCATCTGGAGATCTCACAAATTTGTTATGAAAAATGTGCAAACTAAGAAGCAAACAGATTTGATTTGGGATGATTATCAATTCCGTACTGGTTTGACTGCCAATGCTTTTGAGAAAGGAAAGCTTAGTAGAGCCCGTTAGTTAATGCCTCCATATTTAAAAATCTTTTTTTCAAACGCACTTTTTCTTTGCTTCATTGCGGGGAGTATCTCTGGTAATGAAAACTTAGATACCCGAATCTCAGTTGGGTTTGAATCAAAATATTTCAAGAATTCACCAAAATGGTCAGAGCAGTCAACCGATGTTGTGCAGACCTCTGTCGAAGGTTACATAGAACTGTTCTATCCATTTAGTGAAAGCTACTCAGTCACCTTTTCTCCTTTTATCAGGAAAGATGGAATAGATGAGTACAGAGACCTGTTTGATGTCAGGGAGGGATATTTGCTACTTGAGTCCAATCAGTTTGAAATGTTGTTTGGGATCAATACTGTTTTTTGGGGCGTTACAGAATCAATCAACATAGTTGATATTATCAATCAGGTTGACACAGGGGATATATCAGGCGACCAAAAGCTCGGGCAGCCAATGGTGAATCTTCAATTTCTTCCAGAGTACGGGACATTTTCTCTTTATCTTTTACCTTACTTTAGAGAAAGAAATTTTCCTGGAAATGAAGGCCGCTTTAGGGGACCAGTAGTAATTGAAAAAAGTGCTTCAAAATTTGAATCTTCAGATGATCTGCACAATCTAGATATTGCTCTTCGATACAGTCACTACTTTGCTGATATAGATTTCGGTCTTAGCTACTTCAAAGGAACCAGCAGAGAGCCCCTAATTCTATCAAACGCACAAGAGGAACTTTCTCTTCATTATGCACAAATTAGCCAGATCGGTTTGGATGTCCAATACACATATTTGGACTGGCTTTTCAAATCTGAACTTACGATCAGAAATGGATTTTCAGAGACGTATTTTGCTGCTGTCTCTGGATTTGAACACACCTCCTACCAGATTTTCAATTCAGATTCAGATTTTTCAATTTTATTGGAATATCAGCATGATAGCAGGTCTAAAGACGAACCCCAAGTCCTATCTGATCAAGACATTTTTTTCGGGTATCGAATCACCCTCAATGACATGTCCGATAGTTCTTTTCTCGGCGGAACTACCTATGACACCAGTAAGTATAGCTCAACCACCTTTCTAAAATACGAAACACGAATATACGAAAACTATAAATTTCAGATATCATTAACAGAATTTTCCGGATCTCAACCCTCAGATCCATCCTACATCTTTGATTCTGATGACTTTATCCAAATCAAGTTGACATCATATCTATGAGGTTAAAACTTTAGATTTTTTTGCTAAGTCAGAATTCCTACCACTGTTGAATTAGTAGGCACCAAATTAGTTAGTAATGGTAAACAATAATTAAACTACGTTTCTCACAGAATTTCTGCTAAACTAAATTTTTTTGTTGATCCTCCTATCACACAATTGCTGATAATTGACGAATTTTTGTTCGGATAAGCACACTAACTCGTTTTGCAAGTTTCTGTGATTCAGAATCGACTTGTCCTGCAGAACATCCCCCAGTAACAAGCTGGTTTCCTCATTGTTTTCAATCACATTCTTTATAGTTCTTCAATTATTCAGGAGAGGTGAATTCATGAAAAGCTTTCTTCCATTCATCAAACGTTCGATCACAACCCTGCTTGCGGGAACGCTGCTTTTTTCCACCCCGATTTTCGCCCAAGATTTCAGCTGGAAATTCAATAATGGCCTGCCGGAAAATCGTAATGAATCCAAGGAACTCGATCGCTTTGCTGACGATGTCGGTGCAGCTACGGACAAAAAACTACAAATCAAGGTCTATCATGGTGGCTCCCTAGGTCTTAAAAACGAGGATGTCTTGCGTTGGCTTCCAACTGGAGCAGCAGAAATGGGTTTAGTCTGGGCCAATTACCTGGGACGTGATGCTCCTGCCATGAACGCCGTCTACATTCAGGGTTCTGTAGGATCCACAGAGGAACACTTGAAAGCAATCCCTGTACTCAAGGATATCTATGCCGAAGAGTTAAAGGAGTGGGGAATCGTTCCCGCTGGTTTCTTGGCATTGCCAATTCTTTATGCTTCCATCTTTTGTCGTGATGAAGCAGTGAACAGTCTGGAAGCGCTTCGCACCAAGAAGCTTCGCGTCTGGAGCAAGGACATGGTTGAAACATTTGACAAGCTAGGTGTATCCGCACAGATCATCGGACAAACCGAGATGTATGTTGCCTTGAAAACTGGGGTTGTTGATTGTGCAGTCTATCCAGCTCTGTACGCCAAGACCGTATCCCTACAAGAAGTTACTGGCTTTGCTTCCTACCTCTATCCAATTGCTGGCCTTCCCTACGTTCTGGGAGCTTCTGAGCAACAGTGGAATTCACTACCAGCTTCCATGCAGTCTGCAGTCAAGAAAGCAGCGGATGATCTATTCGCGCGTTCCACCGACTATTCTGATGACGATGCGAAAGAGCAGAAGGCACGGCAAGATTTGGAAAAGGTTGGGATCAAGTGGCTGGCTGATTTTCCAGCTCAAGATCAACGGGACTTCCTCGATGCAGCCGCTAGTACCTGGCAAACCATGGCAGAAGAGGCCGGAGGTAACGCACCAGCCAACCGAGCAAAGATTCTCAGGGCTGTTGGTCGCTGAATAATGAACAATTTCTCGAGACATCAACCGAGCGAGTACTGCGTATTTAGTGCTTTCACAATTGTTTACTGAGCATCCATGTGAAGTTGATTTCAAGATGGATGGTCACACTGGCCGCACTGGCCGGCCTAGGAATGGTTGTCATGGTCAGCGTGGGAGTAGTGATGCGCTACTTTCTCAACTCACCACTGAACTTTACTGAAGAGGTGGTCGGCTTGCTCTTGTCGGCCTCCCTTTTCCTGATGTTGCCCTACCTGACGTTACACGATAAGCACGTGCAGATCACGCTGCTTACTCAGCATCCCTCCAAACAAGTTCGCTGGTCACTTAAGATTTTCAAGCAGTTGGTCACCTTAGCCTTTTTCGCTTGGATGCTTTATGAGACCGTTCCGTGGTTAAAGTTTGCCATCAAGCTAAACCTAAAAACTGAGATCTCTCGACTTCCTCTACTTCCCTGGATGGCAATCCTGCCCATCTCCTTTCTCTTGACTGGCATCGCAAGCCTACTCTGCTTGTCGAGGATCCGCAGATCTTCTGCTGACTCCTCTTCCTCCCATTGAAGTCCAAATGTTTTGGACAACCCTTCTCAGCACATTGATCGCTACCGCTGCTAGTAGTGCTCCCCTTGGTGCAGCGCTCGGTCTGACCGGACTGATAATCCTCCAGTTCTTTGTCAATGGTGCGACATCCCTGGCTTTGAACGCTGTCTGGAACGTCCTCAATGAATTTACCCTGAGTGCGATTCCTTTGTTCATCATCATGGGGGAAGTAATGCTGGCTTCTGGAGTCAGTCAACGAATCTATGCAGCCTTGTCGACGGTCTTCAATCGGGTTCCTGGAAACCTACTACATACTAACATTGCCGTCTGCACAGTCTTTGGGGCCATTAGTGGCTCAAGCCTATCAACAGCAGCAGCTGTCGGAGCTGTAGCCTATCCAGAGATGAGACAGCGGGGTTATGATCGACGAATGGTGGTGGGAAGTCTAGCTGGTGGTGGAACCCTTGGCCTGCTGATTCCTCCGTCTTTATCTTTGTTGATTTATGGATCATTGACCGAAACCTCGATTGGTCAACTTTTTTTGGGAGGAATAATTCCAGGGCTGTTGATAGCTCTCTGCTTCATGGGCTATATCCTTGTGCGATGTCTGAAGGATCGAAGTCTATATCCTGTAGAGCCAGAGGAGCTAGAGATTCCCTTTCTTCAAAAGCTCAAGAGTTTGTTGAGCATCTGGCCTGTTGCCGGACTGGTCTTTGCGGTGATGGGAACGATTGTGCTGGGGATAGCTACCCCAACGGAGGCAGCTGGGGTTGGTGTTGTCAGCGCAATCGCCTTGGGCTTTCTCTGGGGAGATTTGACCCTGCACAAGTTAGTAGACTGCTTTCGGCATGCAGCCATCACCTATGGATCGATTGGCTTTGTCGTAGTGGGGGCTGTGATTCTCGCTCAATCCATCAGTATTCTGGGGGTACCTCAGGCCTTGATTGAAGCTATCGAAGAACTGGGATGGGATCGCTACTGGGTACTGTTATTAGTAATTCTCTGCTACGTTCTGCTGGGATGCCTGTTTGATGGCTTGTCCCTGATGGTGATGACACTGCCGATCGTCTTTCCTCTACTCACAGGGCTGGGTTTTGATCCAATTTGGCTGGGAGTTATCGTCACGATTCTGATTGAGATTGGTCAAGTGACTCCGCCTGTTGGTTTGAATCTCTCAGTGATTGTTGCCGTCACCAACCATGAGATCGGATTAGGCAAAACCGCTTTAGCAACAGTTCCCTATTGGCTACTACTCTTGCTGGGAATTCTCATTTTTACCGTCTTCCCAGACCTTGTTCTTTACCTGCCACAAAATCATTTCTAAATTACTCCTCAACCTAGCACAACTACAACGGACCATCTTCTCAACTTCAGGCTTGAATTCATTTTGATGGACCAAAGCCCGTAGGCCAGCGAATATCTGCGTGGGGTTCAAGGTGCTGTTCAGCTACCTTCAATAACCAGAAATCGGAAAAAGCTTTGCTATGTACCTGTAAGCTGAGGGGTAGTCCTTCTGTAAAACCAATTGGCACTGTTAAACCGGGCGTTCCCATCAAAGCCGTCGTGCAATGATAGGTTCCGTTGTAAGTGCCATAGCTGACCTTTTGTCCATCAATTTTGAAATTCCAGTTCATCCTGGTTCTCTCGAAAGCAGGACCCGGCATGTTTGGAAGCATCCAGAGATCATACTGATCATAGAACTTTGTCACTTGATCTCTAATTTCTTTGAGTCGCTCCAAGGCGGTCTGGAAATCCTGCTCTGAGGAATGAAATCCTCTACGAAGGTTTTGAGCGATCCAGCCGCCACCCATCCGCATCTGCAACACGTAGAACAACAAAATGGAGTTGAGGGGTTCCGTTCGCATCAACTTGGGGAGTGAAATACTGGCGAGATGACCAGTGATCAGCGCCCACAATTCAAAACACTCCGCCATGTCGACTTCAGGTGCACAATCCCTCGTCACCTTATGGCCATCTTGGCTCAGTTTGCCCAGGAAAGATTCAATCGCTGCCTGGTTCACCTCGGTTGCGGTTATGTTCAGGATCTTGTGGGTATACGCAATGTGAAGTTTTTCAGGGACCAACGGTGTTTCCTGCCTCTGCTCAGGGGCTAAAACGGAGAGCATCAAGTGGAGATCGGCAATGCTGCGACCCATCGGCCCACAGACGGTCAGCAAGGAGGGAGCATAAGGAAAATCTTCAGGCCCCACGTCATTCATGGGCAAGAGACCATCGGTTGTACGCAGCCCAAAGATCCCACAGCAGTGGGAGGGAAGACGGATGGATCCCGCTAGATCAGAGCCCAGATCCAAAGGAGTCATCCCAGTCGCAATTGCCGCCGCTGCGCCCCCAGAAGATCCTCCGGGAGTTCGCAAAAAATTCCATGGATTTACTGTTTCTGGATAGATTGGATTCCGACAGTTCCAGTCATAGCAACCAAAAGGAACGTTGGTGCGTCCAAGGATTATCACCCCAGCACTTCGCAAACGGGCTACCAACTCACAGTCCTTGGAAGGCCTGTAATTCCAGTATTGTGGTAGTCCAAGAGTAGTACGCAGCCCTTTCACAATCGCATGATCTTTCAACGTGATTGGCACCCCATGCAGGGGACCAATTTCGCTGTTTCCAGAAGACAGTTCCTGATCAGCTTGTCTAGCGCTCGCAAGAGCTTCCTCTGCTGCTAAAACACTGACCGCCTTGATTTGAGGATTTTGCTGCTTGATGTGATTGAGATGTGCCTGTACCACCTCCATTGATGTGACTTCTTTCTGACGAATTCTCTGGGCTAATTCCCAGGCTTGACGATGTGTCCATATCAGTGAGGAAGGGCGATCCTCTTGTATTACATTCATTGAAATTTATTTGTTTGGCAAAAGTCCCCTCATATTCAGGGGTCGTCACGTTATAAATTTTAGGGCATCCTTTAATTTTTGCGAAAGGAACTGTCAGGACTCCCTTTGAAGCACTTCATGATCCAAGGATAGGTGCTGGTGACAAAATAACCATAGTTGCCATTGATCATCATTCCGTTGCATTCGTCCAAATCTCCAATGCCAGCTTGATATTCATAATCATCAATGAAAGTACCATCATAAGGCCCACCTGGGAACGCACCTTCTCCCGACTGGTTTTGTCGAGCACCACTTTTGAGGACATAGCTAGAAGTGGCTCTCTGAATACTCCCATTTTCATCGATGAAAGGTCCATAGATCGGAAAGCCATCGGCTGCAAAACCAATCACTCCAGAGGCCATCCGCCCTGAGGTATCGTACATGGCTAGAGGATCTCCGTGATAATGATAGGCTCCATCTGGTTGCGTATGGGCGTTGTGAGAGTCCGTTCCAAACTGATTCAGTGAGGACATAGGATCATAGCGCCAAGGAATATTCGTCTGAAAGCAACCAATCTTCTCCTGCCCCAACGGCTCATTCCCAACTCCATAGCAAGCAGCAGCAAGTAGGTCGAGCTTGGTCCCATTTAAAAAAACCGCATTGTCGTATTGCAGAGTAAGTTGAGTAGTACTGTTTGCTACAGATGGTGAGACAGGAATACTAAAGGTTTCGTTGACCTCACCAATCGTATTAGCAAATGCCCCCTTATCATTGACA
>AGAU01000444.1 GCA_000224765.2 SAR324 cluster bacterium JCVI-SC AAA005
ATGGGCAACTCGGTGATGGAAGCACGACCAATCGCCACACCCCTGTCAACGTTCTCAATCTAAACAGCATTCGCCTACCCTAAATGCTAAACTTTTTGATTTCGAGGATGGGAATTTAGTAATTCTGTTGCAATCTTACTCTGTTTCCCTAGTTTACCAAGAGCTTCAGCGCTCTTTCTGAAAATCCTGAAAACTGCTGAAAAACCTCTCCATCTCATACATCCGACGAAGGCTCATCCTGAAGCAATTTTCCAGAGGAGGTCGCATCAATCTCACAAGAATTCCATGATCTTTTAAATAATTAACGACTTCTACTGCACCACCCTTTGGTTCCACTAGGAGAAAGTTTGCTTCCCCCCGGTGAAAAGTCACTCCCTGGTCTCTGAAAAAATTCTCTAGCTGAGGTTTAACCTCCTGCATAAGATGTTGAACTAGTTCCTGCCAAGGTTGGGGATCAGCTAAAAGTGCCTTTGCAGCAACAATTGCAGCCATGTTTACATCATAGGGTCCGCGTATCTTCAAGAACTCATTGATGAATTCTTCCTTAGCTACCACATATCCCAAGCGCAGGGCTGGGATCGCGAAAGCTTTGGAAAAGGTTCTTAAAATAACTAGGTTGCTGTACTTCAGCAAAAACGGCAGGCTCGTTTTTCCAGTAAATTCGTAGTAAGCCTCATCGACCAGTACTGCACAATCCGGAAACTCCTTCAGCAGGGCTTCGACCTGCTCTAGGGGAGTAGAGGTGCCTGTTGGGTTATTTGGATTGATCACCACGATGACACGGGTATGAGGATTGACCGCCTGGCGAACTTTTTCATAAGGGAAATCAAAGTCTGCTGGGTAGGGTACCCCGATGAAGTCCGCCCCAATCGTTCCCACCGTCTGCTTGAACATCGTAAACCCCGGCATTGCCATCACCAAGTTGGTTCCCGGGTCCAGCATGCTTCGCAGAATGACATCAATTCCCTGGTCTGAGCCATTGGTCAAAAGTATCTGTCCAGAGGGCACACCTACGTATTTTCCTAGTTGCTCCACGAATTTCCCATAGTGCGGATAAACCTGGAGATGACCTTCTATCATGTACTGCTGAAGAGCCTTACGCACTGAAAGAGGGGGGGG
>AGAU01000443.1 GCA_000224765.2 SAR324 cluster bacterium JCVI-SC AAA005
GGAGAGTTAGTCGATGAATTACCAGCAGTGGTGATAAATATCAAATAATGAAATGGATACAATTGAGCCTCAGGTTGATTCTGTATGATGGGTTAGGCTGGATGGCAGCTACATCCAGCCAGAGGAATATTTGATTGGGTTGCTTCAGTAACAATCTTTGATCTCGCATATCATTTCTGCTCAGAAGCTAAGGTGGGAGGATTGCAAGGCTGGAGATAACTATTATTCTAAAAATGGAGTCCTAAAATGAATGCCACCCCCTTTGAATTCATCCACCCAGTGCCACCCTCAATCATCCGGGACACCGAGTGCCCTCTGTTCGAGTCAATGGTTTCTGCGGGCTTTCCCAGCCCTGCTCAGGACTACTACGATGGTTATCTCAACCTGCATCAGTATCTGATTCCTGATCCCAACAACGTCTTCTTTGTCCGTGCTAATGGGGACTCCATGATCGGTGCAGGAATCTTTGATCAGGATTTACTGATCGTGGACCGCTCCAAGAAAAAGCCCAATGGGAAAGTTGTAATTGCCTCTCTCAACGGAGAGTTCACTCTCAAGCGACTGGTGCAGACAAGGGAGTGCTTTGAATTGCAGCCAGAGAATCCAGACTATCCAAGCATTCCCATTTCAGTTGATGATGATTTCCAGATCTGGGGTGTCGTGCGCCATGTCATTCATAAGCTCTAGGAAGCTGGTATGAACCAACCAATTAATTTCCAATCGAAACTCAACCACTTTTCAGAACACTGGTCCCC
>AGAU01000442.1 GCA_000224765.2 SAR324 cluster bacterium JCVI-SC AAA005
GGGGGGGACCCACGAAAATGCAGAAGCAATTCATCTTGATGAGGAAAATGGAGCCATTTCCCCCGAAAAACATTTCATCATCATGCCGAACATGTTCGGCAATGGGCTATCTTCTTCTCCATCGAACACCTCAGCACCCTTTGCAGGACCATCGTTTCCAAGTGTAACTATTTTTGACAGTGTAAGAGCACAATATGAGTTGGTTACTGGGGCTTTTGGAATATCAAAAATTCAGTTGGTTATTGGATTTTCGATGGGTGGCCTTCAAGCATACCATTGGGCAGCAATGTACCCAACTATGGTTCAGAATTTCATTCCGATCTGCGGTACCTCAAAATGTTCTGCACACAATTGGCTGATGTTGGAGAGTTTGGCAAATACTTTAAAAACAGATCCAGTTTTCAACAACGGTAATTACCAAGAATATCCAATGGCCGGAATGAAAGCTTTCTGTTCTGTATATGCGGCTTGGGTATTTTCCCAAGAATTCTTTAGGCAGAATGGTCATAGCATTCTTGGCTATGAATCAATCCAAGAGACACCCAAATTTCTTGAAGATGTTTTTATT
>AGAU01000441.1 GCA_000224765.2 SAR324 cluster bacterium JCVI-SC AAA005
ACTCAATATCGATGAAGCTGAAGTGCAGGGACTCCTCTGGCAGGCACAGGAACAACCCGATTCGATGGAGCAAGCAGCAAGGCTGCTCACCAAAGAGATGCAGCAGTATTCCAGTGTCTACGTCTTCCCGCTCAAGGTTTCAAAGACTCAGGAGATCACACCCTTTGCTCTGGCCTTCCAAGGACGACTGCAACAGGAGTTGAAGACCGTACTCAGCCCTGATCGAGCCAAGTATTGGTTGCATGGAAATTATGTGATGGGTGATGAAGGGATGGAAATCAGTCTGCATCTGAGCAAGGCCCAAAGTCATACGATCGAAATGACCCGCTCTACATTCCTTGTGACAGCTGCTTTCGCTGGGCTTTCAGCTGAACCAAGTCAACCTATCTTTGATGAATTACTTAGAGAAGATGTGGATGTCTGGCTGGCTTCTGACTTTCGAGTATCAATTAAGACTAACCGGGGTAGGGAGCAACTTCACTTCAATGAAAAAGATGAGTTTGAGATTCAGGTTAAGTTGAACAAACCAGGTTATTTCTACATTGTTGGCCATACGTTCATGTCGGACGAGCCGCTATCTTACCTCGTGGAAATCAATCCAAGTATCCAGAATTCACTAAAGCGCTTCATTCGGCATGTGACTGTTGTGGAAACAGGAGAGTGGATCAATCTCGGTAGGTTTGCTGTTCAACCACCACTTGGTCGTGAAACCCTACAGCTGATTGCTGCACGAGAGAACCTCAGCCAATTCTTACCAGACTCAGATCAGGATTCCGCTACACAGTTGTATGTGATTGATAGCGATCCTGTAGTCGCACTCGAAAAGACGAGGTCTCTGCTACAAAGTGGCAAACTCCAAGGCTATTCAGCCGAAGCACAACTGACCTAC
>AGAU01000440.1 GCA_000224765.2 SAR324 cluster bacterium JCVI-SC AAA005
TGACATTGGCTATGGCATCACCAGTGACTCTTCAGACAATGTCTATGTGACCGGCAACACTAGAGGGGATCTGGATGGCAACACCAGTGCTGGGAATTATGACATCTTCGTGGTCAAATACAACTCTGATGGGGTAAAGCAGTGATCCTCTCCATATTCACCCTAGCCCTTTTGCTCCTTTTAGCTCCCCCCCTGTCAGCTATAGAGTTAGTCGGTGAAGGCCATGGCCACACTCGAGAACAAGCCAAGCAAGAAGCCCTCTCTGATCTCTCTCAAAGCATTGCCACAGAAGTAAAGTCTGTTCATACAGGTTGGAAAGAGTTACTGGATGGTAAGTACTCTGAAGATGCCACCCAGATGGTTCGTGTCGAGTCCCGGCTACCCTTGCTGGGTTTGGAAACCTATGTATTGCAAGGAGTTGATGAATGGGACGCTACCTCCTTCCTGCGCACTGAACGAGCTGCTCCTCTCTATCGTAAAAGACTGATTCAACTCCAGCAAGAAATTGAGCAGACCTGGAGCCTAGTCCAGCTAACAGAACGCAATGCTGAACGTGAACCCCTCCTGCAACACACACTCACCAAGCTAGAGGACTTCAAGCGGCACATGACGGTCATGCTAGCCCTTGAAGAACGCGAGAACTTCCCAGAACTCAATATCGATGAAGCTGAAGTGCAGGGACTCCTCTGGCAGGCAC
>AGAU01000439.1 GCA_000224765.2 SAR324 cluster bacterium JCVI-SC AAA005
CCACTTTTCAGAACACTGGTCCCCGAAAGTGATTGCTGAAATGAATGACTACCAATTCAAGCTGGTGAAAATCAAAGGTGAGTTCACTTGGCACAATCACACCGATACTGATGAAACCTTCATTGTGCTAGAGGGTTCCATGGGAATTGAATTCAGAGATCGGACGGTTCAATTGAGTGAGGGGGAGATGATCGTGGTTCCCCGTGGGAGATAACACAAGCCTTTCGCTGATGAGGAGTGCAAGGTGTTGCTGGTAGAACCAAAAGGAGTCATCAATACTGGGGAAACTGGAGGTGAGCTAACCGACAATGACGTCTGGATTTGAGGGTGGGCTACTGAACTTTATACAATCTTTTAGTGGCCAGTTGATGGTAACCCAGACAAGGTTGCCCGACCAACGCTAAAGCCTTTTCACAACAATTCTGAGAGCATATGAGCATAGAATCAGCCGTCTTACCCGTGCTCCGTCCAGATGGAGCGAGGGTAGATGCCAGGCTGGAGTGGGAAGCTGTAAAATACGGGGAATGTAGAGTCAGTATCAATTGTGATGGCAAAGTGTCCGAGGGTAGGAGAATTGACTATTTTGACGCACTTGAGGAAGCCCGCTTACCATTCGAAGCCGACGGCTATCGCCTACTCTGCTATGGAGCGAGTTTGAACGTCTTTCCCTCCGGCATGGGCAGAAGCTGTGGTTTGGGGATGGAGTCCTATCAATTTAGAGAAAAGGGGCCCAAAGGGAGCAAAATCATTTTTGAGACTG
>AGAU01000438.1 GCA_000224765.2 SAR324 cluster bacterium JCVI-SC AAA005
TCGTACAAAGACCAAAAAATTATTTTTCAGGAAAGTCGCAGGGAAGAATTGGATAGTGTATATGATAACATCCAATAATTTATTCATTTTAGTTATACCATCTTTCAACCCACAACCAGATCTATGAAAGTTAAATGAATTCTAAACACCTCCTTTGCTATCTTTTGCTGATTATCGGCATGACTGGGACCACAGCTTTTGGTAAACACCCGTCCGCATCGGGCATTGATGAAAAATATTTCCTTCACCCTATGATCTGCATGGATAGCAAAGGGGTGGACTGCTCCAAGCTTAAACTGGGCGACAGTTATCTTAGTACCTCCAGCCCAGCACGAGGAAAGCTATATTCCTGTAATCCTAAAAACCCGTCTGCGCCTGGTAGTCGTGCCGAACGCATAACCTGGATTGATTTCATCAACAACAAATGGAACCTTTTTGAAAAACTTTGGTTGCCGGAGGGTAACTTTCGAACTCCTGAAGGAACTTACTCCGAAACAATCACTGAGAGTGGACGGAAAATTAAAATTAACAACGTTCCCAAAGACAGCAAGATTGGAGACTGGCCGATGAACGAGCATCAGATACTTACTGAGATTGATGCCAACCCCGGAGTTCCAGCAGTCAAAAGTTTGAATTTTCTATTTGCAAAGCAACCAGTTTGGTCGGATTCTCCGGGTTGTCTCTCCCTCGGCGCAATTGGTATCACCAACAATGGGGTAGTACTTTACAGCGCTGCAGATGCACGTGGAAACGATGCGCTAGCCCACGAAATTGTGGACATCTATGGTGGTCATCCAGCACGGGATGAATACCACTATCATTTTATCCCAGAGAGATTGGACGATCAGCGCCTGGAGACTGGACACTCCGGTGTTGTTGGTTGGATCCTCGATGGCTTTCCAATTCATGGATATTACGGCATCGGAGGTAAGGAAATGATCAATGAAGACTTGGATGAATGCCATGGACATCAACATGGATCAATTGGTTACCACTATCACGCCACAATGGAGTATCCCTACACCGTTGGTTGTTACCGTGGAAAAATTCAGCAAATTACGTCAAAGAATTTTGATCAGCGAAGATCAGCAGGTGATGACCCACCCAGAAACAATTCGGGAGTGAATCGGCTCAATGTAATAGCCGATCAGTTGGGGGTAAACGTAGAAGAATTACGCAGGGCAGTTGGTCCCCCACCCCCC
>AGAU01000437.1 GCA_000224765.2 SAR324 cluster bacterium JCVI-SC AAA005
CATAGTCATACCCAGCCCGCCGGTAAGCTTTTGGAGTGCAGCCTCCCGATCCGACGGATTTTCAACATAGCCTTTGAAAGCTTCATTACTCAGTTTTGCTCTGGTCATGTAAAGTGCCATTTTTCTCCTGTAGCCAGTGGGTGCAATGTTTAGATGCAAAAATTTTGGCATCTATTTGTGAAATTCAACTAAATCGTTGGTAGCCAAAAGATTCAACAAAATTAATTTATTCAAGACTGAAAACTTAGATCAACGGATCTACAATCCGCTGTTACCAGATCTGGCAG
>AGAU01000436.1 GCA_000224765.2 SAR324 cluster bacterium JCVI-SC AAA005
TCGTCGGCGTGGTGGAAAAAGTGTTGGTTTCGTGTTGAATACCTCCACTGGCAATACGCATGGTGGCCTCCTTTCTAAGTTGTTGTCTTAGCAATGTTGTTCAAGACAAGAAGCTAGTAAATGCAGCAGGGATTGAAATCATTTCCTTTCGCATACTAAAGCTAGAGCACTCATTTTATTGCTATCATTTGTACTAACTACCAAATTGTGTCAATTGATAATTCATCAGTTCAATCTATTCACTGGACTTGATGAATAGTTATGGTGATCGAAATTAATTGGCTTGGCCTGAAGCTATGTTGTGTTTTATTTTAAGTTGTTTATTTTGATGTCTTAAAGGGGTATGTTGATCTTGAAAGAAAATAAAAATAGGTAATTTGCAAAAATTAAAATTTTTTAATTATAAAGTGACTTAAATGAAAATAATTGACAATTAATATATAATTTTTAGTATTCTTCTTCTTAGTTTTCATATCTTATCTTGTAGTGAAAAGGCCAGCGAAAAAAATGATAAATTAGATGAAAAAAATAATACTTATAGTGAATATTTATACAAAAAAGGACCTTTAATTATAGATTCTAAAAATGGTGCTTGGTTTGATCGATCATTAACTGTCACTGGTGTGAAAATTGTTGTTGCTGGTGCAGTAGGTGGACAAAAAGCAGTTCCAGATGAATGGGCTAAAAAGGTTGCCAGAGCAATAGAGTTACTCACAAACAAAAATGACCCCAACATTGATATTACTGCTCAAGAGAAAATGCTGAGAATTCTCGAAGGGACCTCAGGGACATGGCATGAAGGATATCCTACTGTACAAAGGGTCGCCTATGGTTCTGGGGTTGACTATGATTCAAACCCTCTGACTGATTCTGGTGTGCTGTCATATGCAGGTTACAAGACTTTCTTAGATACTCACTCAGTTAATGATATGGTTTGGTACAAAAATAGTAGCAGTGGTCCAGTGAGTTTGAGTGGAGATAATGATATTCAGGAATTATTTGAACATCTTCTTCATACGATACATTTGTTTGGTGTTAGAGGTGCTGTAAATGGATCAGAAGAAGCTTTGAATTGGGATAGTGAAAAAAATCAAAATACCTTCCAAAGTACTGCTTTATATAATGCGATGAAAGAAGCATATGATAAGGGTTTTTTTCAGCCTGATTATGTAGGAGATATTACAGATCCAAGTAAAGCACATGTTGCATTGAAGGAATATTTGTACTTACTCAACTTTAATATGTGGGAATTTGGATCTGAATTTTGGGAAAATCAATCTTTATCACCAGAATGGTCTGATTCAATGAGAACACCAGCTGGCATTCAGACTAACAACCCATTGGGATATGATTTATACAACACTTACGTAAAGCCTGTATTAAGTAGGCCAGATGTTGCTACCTTGAGATCAATTTTTCAGGACAATGATAGTGGTTTCTCCGGGTATGCCCCAGACTAATTATAAGAAAAACAGTATTCGGATAAACAACAACCTGCTGACCTACTATTGATACCACTTTTACTATTTTCCTCACAAATCTGGATACCAAGTATTGGATCATAACCACCCCATTTGGGGTAATCAATGCAGAACCAACCAAGGTATTTTACCCGGTGAATGATCATAGAGGGTCCACCACCTAAAATTTGATAATCGGTATAATGGCAGACTATTGGAGTTGAGGGATCTACCTCAGCAGTAGTAATAATTTGACCACAGTGGTAACTACCATCAACTTTCATCTTAATACTCCCTGGTGAGGTTGCTTAGTTTCAGATTGATATCATCATTACAAATTCTACGCAGCCTTATATCAGTTCTCTGTTGATGATATGGATTTGTTCCGTGTAGCAAATAACGACCATAGACTTACGCTAATATGCCTCTCTATCAAGGCATCCTGGCAAACCACTAGTGCTGTTCAATGCCCTTGAGCCAACTAGCTGCAGAATTACGATAAATATGTTTAATTGGAACTAAATCGTCACGCTGATTTAGAAAGCCAAGTCTTATAGCGAAGTTATTTTTTTCAGCATCTGCTCCATATAACCCTGTTCCACAAGTATCACAGAAGCCTAGTACTCGCTTCCTGCCACTTTCTGCAACCTTGGTATATTCAGCAACTACCCCCTTGATAGAAATGTTTTCAGCCTTTGCAGCTACACCAGTTCTACAAGGCCATCCGGAGATGATTTGACAATCTGTACAGTGACATGAATTTAAATCTGACAATCGGTACAATGGCAGACCATTGCAGTTGAGGGATCTACTTCAG
>AGAU01000435.1 GCA_000224765.2 SAR324 cluster bacterium JCVI-SC AAA005
TTGAAAACTTCATACCTTGGATTCTTATTCAGCAACCTTTGAATAAGTGAATTCAGATTTTCATGCAGTTGTTTTTGATTCAGGCCCCTCGATCTCTCTAAACGAACTCCAAGATCTTTAATTCTCTCTCGTTGAAGTTGTAGCGCTCGCTCAGGGGATTTAAGCCTATGGATTTTTTCAGAAAAAATAATATTTAACTGACTTAGTTTATCAGTTATTTGTTGACGCAGCCTCTCAGATAAATTCCTTGTGGTGTACGCAAGATCCTCTTTGGAAGGTAACGCTATCTCCATAGCAACAGAGGGAGTCGCTGCTCGAACGTCCGCAACGAAGTCTGCGATTGTAAAGTCGGTTTCGTGCCCAACCGCTGAAATTACTGGAAGCTTTGATTTGGCAAGGGCTCGAGCTAATTTTTCATCATTGAAGGCCCAAAGATCTTCCAATGATCCTCCCCCCCTACCAATTATAAGTACCCCCAAGCTCATCTCATTAGCATGTTCATTGAGCCATTCAACTCCTTTTATAAGCGATGAAGCAGCATTGGATCCCTGCACGATTGATGGAAACAATACCAATCTCTTACCGGGAAATCTCCTCTTGAGTATCTTCAGCATGTCTTGAATCACAGCTCCGGAAGGCGACGTCACCACCCCAATCGCGCTGGGTAAAAAGGGTAATTTTCTCTTCCGATCTGCCTCAAATAATCCTTCAGCCGAAAGTTTTTTTCGAAGTTGTTCGTAAGCCATTTTAAGCGCACCTGCCCCTTGTGGCTCTAGACCAGTCACATTTATTTGATACTCACCTCGTTGCTCAAAAACTTGTAAAGCACCCCTTACCCAAACAGCCATTCCTTCTTCAGGGACAAAACTAAGTCTCATTGCTGTTTGTTTAAAGAGAATTGCCCGTAGCTGAGAATGTTCATCCTTGATGACGAAATACCAATGTCCTGAATTGGCTTGGTGCACATTTGATAATTCTCCCTCTACAACCAACGAGCGAAATCTCCCTTCAAGAATTAACCGTACACTTCTTGTCAGGTCTGAAACTGTCCAGACTGGGCTGGGTTCTTTAGATGTAAGCTGATTTGGATCGTCTGGAGATTTGTTTAGTTCTAGGGTGTCTAATGTCTGCGCGTGAGATTTCGGAACGAAGTCAGTAACCGAATCAACCTCAAAAGGTACTATTGGCATTGCAGGAAGTTGAGAATTGCGAGTCGTTCATTAACAAAAACTCTCAAAGTAGTTTAGGATGGTAGAGCAGGGTTCGCTGTTGAAAGCTTATCTGGGTTGATGACTTCATTGTTTTCTGGTTCAGCTTTCTCATCCTCTAGAGGATCATGAACAGGCTCAGGAAAGCGACTCAGAGAATTTTTAAGAACTTCATCGACATGTTTCATCGGGAGGATTACCAATCCATTTGTTATTTCATCTGGAACCTCCTCCAGATCCTTCAAATTTTCGTGAGGAATCAGAACAGTTTTCATTTGAGCACGTTTTGCGGCCAGCAGTTTTTCCTTCAAACCTCCAATTGGTAAAACTTTTCCACGTAAGGTGATTTCACCTGTCATAGCCACATCTTTAAGAACAGGAATCCCCGTCAAAGCACTCACAAGTGATGTGGTGATGGTTACACCTGCAGAAGGGCCATCTTTGGGAACAGCACCTTCTGGAACATGAATATGTACATCCATGTCTTTGAATACTTGAGAGTAGATCCCAAGTAAGTTTGCTCTGGTTCTGACAAAACTTTGGGCTGCCTGAGCCGATTCCTTCATTACCTCACCAAGTTTCCCAGTCAATTGAAGTTGACCTGACCCCTTCATGACGCTGACTTCAGTCATCAACAACTCACCACCAACCTGAGTCCAAGCAAGACCGCAAGTAACCCCCACTTCATTTTTGTTTTCGCCCTTTGCATGCTTGTATTTGGGTGCTCCAAGTAATTCGTGAACTTTTTTCTGGTTTACGATCACCTTCTTTTTGGTTTGCTTAGTTACTATTTGAGTAGCCACTTTTCGGCAAATTTTGGAAATCTCTCTTTCAAGGTTCCGAACCCCTGCTTCCCTTGTGTATCTTTGTATTATCTCAGAAACTGCTTGTTGACGTAGACTGATTTGCTCATTTTTGAGTCCGTTTTCTAGGGTCTGTTTGGGAATAAGGTGTTGACTTGAAATGTGTTCTTTTTCTAGCTCTGTGTATCCAGATAATGTGATTGTCTCCATCCGATCTTTAAGTGCGGCAGGAATGTTCTGAGCTACATTTGCTGTGCAGAAGAAAAGAACATTAGAGAGGTCATATTCTATTTCAAGATAGTGATCCATAAAGCTATGATTTTGCTCTGGATCTAAAACTTCAAGCAGTGCCGCTGCCGGATCGCCCATGACTCCTCTATTCATTTTGTCAATTTCATCCAGTAGCATCAGAGGGTTAGAGCTTTTTGATTTCCTCAGTGATTGAATAATTTTACCAGGCATCGCTCCGATATAGGTTCGACGATGGCCACGTATCTCAGCTTCATCTCTCACCCCCCCTAGACTCAATCGAATAAATTTTCTCCCAAGCGCTTCAGCAACAGACTTGGCTAGGGAAGTCTTTCCGACTCCAGGGGGACCCACTAGACAAATAATTGGGCCACGGATTTCACCAACTTGCATTGCTACAGCCAAATATTCGATAATTCTTTCCTTAACTTTTTCCAATCCATAATGGTGCTGATTGAGAATTTTCTCGGCAGCATTCAGATCAAATTGATCCTCAGTCTTTTGCTCCCAAGGCATTGAAAGAAGCCAATCAATATAATTTCTAACTACGTTCGCTTCTGCTGACATAGGTGGCATCATCTTCAGTTTTTTCAATTCACGATTGCCAATTTCTTTTGCTTCTTGTGATAGAGGAAGTTCATTGATTTTTTTCTGGTATTCCTCAATTTCAGCTTTACCGTCTTCTTGACCTAACTCTCGTTGAATAGCCTTTACCTGCTCATTCAAATAATATTCTTTCTGGGTGCGTCCAATTTGTCCCTGAACTCTTTCTTTGAGCTTTTTCTCTACTTTTTTGAACTCAGCTTCCTCGATCATCCGTTCATAGACCATTTCCAGACGTTGCTGTGGTGATGTGGTTTCCAGCAACTTTTGCTTACGCTGCAGATCCATGTCTAGTAATGGTGCTATTCGATCTGCCAGTCGATGAGTGGGGTCACTTTCAATTGATAATTTCTCAATTCCTTCGGTGTGCTTCTTGACATCTTTGAGATAGCGCTTTAGTTCACTACGAACATTTTTGGAGAGAGCAACCATTTCAGGACTTTCCTCTTCAATTTCTTCGACAGGTTCAATAACTCCAGTGTAATATGGTTCTTCCATTCTAGCTTCAATGAGTCGTCCACGTTGGTGAGCTTCAAACAGCGCTTTAATTGTTCCATTGTGCAGTCTCATGATTTGAAGCACTTGACCAATCGTTCCCATTTCGAACAAATCATTTTCACCGGGAATTTCAACAAGAGGATCTTCTTGAGCGATTACAAAAATCTTGCGATCAGATGCTAAAGCCTTCTCCAAGGCAGCAATCGATAAAGCTCGGCCGATGAAAAAAGGCGCGGTCATGTGCGGAAATACAACAATGTCACGCATTGGCAACATTGGCATTTTTAGGGCGTTTTGAAAGGAAGAAGCACTGGAAGAATTTGACATGCATATTCCTGTGGAGAATGCTGTCCATCCTGAAAAGGAAAGACAGGTAAGGTATGTTTGTTAGGAGCTTTTGAGTTTACGAAACTGCAAATCGCGTAATGGCTATAACATTATGAAGCAAATTAAAATCATAATTAATGTACTTCTTGATCGAACATTTCGCAAGTTCTGCACCAGCTTAAATCTTGGTATGCCCCGAAGCATTAATTAGAAAAAGGAGACATATATTTAGCCGGTGTTTGCCTTTTCAAATCAATCTGTGTAGCAATATTCAGTCTTTTCAGTTTAAAAATTTTACTACACATTTAATATTTTGGTTCATAAAAAATGCCTTCAACACTGACTCAACTGGTTGATACTCTTCTGGGTGCCTATAGCCTGATTCTATTAGGCAAGGCGATTGTCTCTTGGTTCCCTGTAAATCCACATAACCCGATTGTTCGCTTTCTTGATCGCTTGACAGAGCCAGTACTAACCCAGGTCAGAAAAAAAGTTCCACCTTTAGCTGGGATGGATCTGTCGGTGGTTTTGGTGTTAATTGTTATTTCAATTTTAAGAAATATGATTTGGTCATTTTGAGATGTGACTCATTTTCACTGAAAGAAGATTCTCTATGGATTCTGATTCTACTGATGCCAAAAATTCAAAGAAAGTATCTAATAAATCAACACGTTTTGTTGTTGGGCTTGGTGCTTCGGCAGGAGGATTGAACTCCCTGGAAAAATTCTTTAAAAAAATGCCACCTGACAACGAACTTGATTTCGTAGTGGTGTAGCATCTTTCCCCGGACTACAAGTCCATGATGGTAGAACTGCTGTCCAAGCACATTCGAATGAAAGTACAGCACGCGGTGGATGGATCGTTAATCAATCCAGATATCGTCTATTTGATTCCACCTAAGAGACAACTCACAATTGAGGAAGGAAAACTTTATTTAGTGGAACAGGCAACAGTTTCTGGAATAAATCTCCCAATTGATATTTTCTTTCGTTCTCTGGCTCGTGATCAGGAAAATCAATCGATTGCTGTTATTTTGTCAGGCACTGGTAAAGATGGGACCTTGGGTGGCGAGTAGTTAAGGAGGTGGGAGGATACGTGTTGCTTCAAACACCAGAATCGGCCCAGTTTGATGGGATGCCGAAATCTGCGATTGAGACGGGTATTGCAGATAGTATTGCACCGACTGAAAATATGCCCCATGAAATACTTAGATATGTGGAACATCCATACGCTTCTGTGTTACGCAATGGCCCCCGTCTTCGGACGAAGAAGATGTACTGCACAGACTTCTTGTTCTCCTTCGCCAAGAAAATGGAGTAGATTTTACTGAATATAAGTCCGGCTCTCTGCTTCGAAGAATTCAACGCACATTGGGGGTGATTCAAATCAGCAGCCTTGATGTGTACCTTGAATACCTCTCTACCAACAAGTCAGAAGCCCATCTCCTTCACAGCGAATTGTTAATAGGAGTTACCAGGTTTTTTAGGGATGCCAAGGCTTTTGATAAACTTCGCGAAAAAGTTTTGCCAGAGTTGTTGACGTTCAGAAAGCAAAATTCTCAGTTCCCTATGCGCATTTGGGTGAGTGCCTACTCAACAGGTGAAGAGGTATATTCTCTAGCGATTTTGTTGGCAGAATCAATGGAGCGCCACCAAACCTCCCTCAACATCAAGATTTTTGCTTCAGATTTAGATAAAAATGTCCTAAATAACGCCAGTTCCGGAAGATACCCTGCAAGTATCATTGCTGATGTTCCAGTCCAATCGCTTGGTAAGTATTTCTTAAATTGGTGATTATTATCAGGTGGTGGAAAATTTACGGAAGATGGTAATCTTTGCGCAACACAACCTTCTCAGAGATCCTCCATTTCACAAGCTGGATCTGATTTCACGCAGAAATATGCTGATCTATGTCCAGTCAAGAGTGCAGAAACGCATCCTTTCTATGTTTAGCTTTGCCTTGAACCAAAATGGATTCATGTTCCTTGGAGGGAGTGAGACTCTTGGAGAATCACAGAATCTCTTCTGGACAGTGGATAGCCATGCTCGAATTTTTAGAAATAAAGGAGATGTCTTTTCCCCAGAATTCCAAGCTGTCGATTCGAGTCGCATGGAATTGCGGATGGACTCACGGGTTGGTCTGAGGGAAGGAAGTGAGGGGGATCAGCCAAAAACTGAAAAGCTGATTGAGGGGATTTATGAAAATTGGATGGGTCAGTATGTTCCATCATTTGTAGTAATAGATCCAGAGTTGAATATTCTTCATGTATGGGGCCATATCAACGGGTTTGTGCGAATCCCTAAGAGGAATTTGACTTATAATCTGTTGAGATTGTTGGACAAAAAGGTTGGTATCATTGTCAGTAATGCTATTCGCAACGTCCAAAAGAGCGGTGGTGACATCATGTTCAGAGATGTCCTGATCGATACTGATGGGGGGGCAAAATTAATTAGGCTCTCAGTCACACTTTATCGATGTAGGCCGTTCAAACAGTATTTCTTCATTGTTACTTTCAATAGTCTGAAGAAGTTGAACGACGAGGACAAAAAGGTCAAAGAAGCGACGGTTAACTTCAACGAAGCAGCTGAAGAGCAACTTATGGATATGGACCGAGAACTACAACATACCCGGGAGAGTCTGCAGACAACTATTGAGGAGTTGGAGGCCACTAATGAGGAACTTCAGAGTGCGAATGAAGAATTGATGTCAGCTAATGAGGAGTTGCAGAGCACCAACGAGGAACTGCACTCCTTCAATGAAGAGCTTTACACTCTGAATGAAGAATACCAGAAAAAAATAGAGGAATTGATTAATGCCAATAACGACCTAAACAACTTATATCTGAACACAAATATAGACATCGTCTTTCTGGATCGTCAACTTTGCATTCGCAATTTTACTCCTGTCACAAAGGAATATTTCCCCTTTTTGAATCAGGATGTTGGTCAGCCAATCGCCACCTGGCTGGAAGCTTTCCGCACCCAAATTTAATGGAGGATCTTGAAAATGTCCTCAAGGTTCTTGTCCCAGTTAAGAGGAAAATACAACTTAAAGATGACCAGTGGTGTCAATTAGAAGTAAAACCTTATCAGACAATCGAGAACCAAATCGATGGGGCTGTGCATGTTCTGATAGATATTACAGAAATTCGCAGATATTGGAGGAAACAAGAAGAACTGATTGAGGAAGTTGAACTTAGTAACAAGCGCATGACTCTAGCAAACGAAGTGGGAAAAGTTGCTTGGTGGGAATGGAATTATGACAGCAAGGAGTTAATTTGTCATCCTGATAAGGCGCATTGGCTTGGTTTCAAGATCGATGAATTGAAAACTGTCGAAGACTTCGTTCAATTGATTCATCCTGATGACTACGAAAGTGCCATGAACAGTATGCGTAATTTGCTGACTGGCGACTCTGAGGCCTATGATATTCGTTATCGATTGCGAACAAAACCAGGCAACTATCGTTTTTTTCATAACCAAGGCTTTGTTATGCAACGCAATAGGTAATGTTCTCATAATATGATTACTGGAGCAATTGTGAATTTAGAAAAAACAGGACGTGCTCCAGAAGTTCTCTGAAACATAGCTAGGACGCGCAGAAATCTTGGGGAGTTGATACTGGTTCCACTAGGAAACGAAAAATTGAGAAACTTGGATGGTCGAGGAAAAAAAGCTGACAGAAGTCATTGAGACTCTCCTGTTTGTTACCCCACGTGCATTAACAATTCAGCAGCTAAAAGACTTGGTGGGCTTAGAACCATCAACGAAAGAGTTGCGTCATGCTGTCCAGAAACTCAACTTAGAATATGAGCTTACAGGGCGAGTTTTTAGAATTGAAGCAGTTGCTGGGGGTTTCCAAATGAGGACAGTTTCAAGGGTCCGAGAGTGGATCCGAAAGGTAGATGCTATTAAAACATTTCGACTGACCCCCGCGAATCTGGAAACGCTTTCAATCGTTGCCTACAAGCAACCCGTCACCCGGGCACAAATCGAATTTCTAAGAGGTGTCGATTCTTCCAGTACTCTGAGAACACTACTGCAGCGGAGATTGGTCCGAATTAGTGGCAGAGCTGAATTACCTGGAAAACCAACACTTTATTCAACTACAAAGACTTTTTTGGAGGTTTTCAGTCTTCAGTCTTTGAAAGATTTACCCACTCTGGCTGAACTGGACATGGATGACGACATGAAGGACCAACCCTCTTTACCTCTTATGGAAACTGAGTTGCAAATGCAAAAAAATTAGATTTTGAGGATGTGATAGGACAAATTCTTATGGAGTTATGAAGAAGGATTTGGCAACTCTATTATCGCAATGCTACTCGGATATTTTGACCTAAACTACATCCATACTGATCCTTGATTGACGTAATACCAATCGTGATAATCAAAAAGAAAACCAATAACAGTTGAATTTAGGAAAAGATCTATGACACTTATCATGGCCCTGGACCAGGGAACAACAAGTTCTCGAACTGTGCTTGTGAACCCTAAGGGGGAAATTATATGTCAATCAAGCACTCCTCTTGATTGCCACTATCCACTAGCTGGATGGGTAGAGCAGGATCCGCTTCAGATCTGGGAAACTCAAAAGAAAACAATGCTTGATGTGATGCAAAAAACTAATCTGACCATTAAAGATGTTGTCGGATTGGGGATCACAAATCAGCGTGAAACTACAGTTGTCTGGGAAAAAGCCACAGGAAAACCACTTGCGCCTGCGATTGTTTGGCAATGTAGACGCTCCACAGCAATCTGTGAGCAACTAAAAGCTGAAGGCAAAGAATCATTGATTCGTAAAAAAACCGGATTGGTTTTGGATCCCTATTTTGCAGCTAGCAAGATGCGTTGGTTACTAAATGAAGTACCTGGACTATACAAAAGAATGAAAGCTGGAGAAATTTGTTTTGGAACTGTTGATTCGTGGTTGATCTGGCAACTGACTGCAGGAAAAGTGTTCAAAACAGATGTGACCAATGCTTCCAGAACAATGCTGTGCGATCTTAAAACAGCGTCCTGGGATGAGGAATTGCTTGCAGTATTTGGTGTTGAGTTAGCAGCATTGCCTGAAATTGTACCCTCTAGCGGAACAATTGCTGAGATTGAAAATTCGATCCTCGGTAAATCATTACCCATTGCTGGAATAGCAGGTGACCAGCAAGCAGCATTATTTGGACAGGCGTGTTTTGATGTGGGGCAAGCTAAAAATACGTATGGTACCGGTTGTTTTTTGATGCTCAATGCCGGTCCAAAGCCAGTTTATTCAAATCATCAATTACTCTCAACAATTGCTTGGCAGATTGGAGAAGAACGTACCTATGCCCTTGAAGGAGCAGTTTTCGTTGCGGGATCCCTAATTCAGTGGCTTCGAGACAAAATGGAATTATTTCAGAATGCCTCTGAAACAGAGAAGATAGCTTTGAGTGTTGAGGATTCAGATGGATGTTACGTGGTGCCAGCTTTCGTAGGTCTGGGCGCACCCCATTGGGATGCTTATGCTAGAGGCTTAATCATTGGGCTAACTCGAAACACCAGCAAGGCCCACATCGTTAGAGCTGCACTGGAAGCAATTGCTTATCAGTCTGCTGAAGTTCTCCAATGTATGGAGGCCGACCTCGGTTACCCCCTCCAAGAATTAAAAATTGATGGGGGCGCCTCGGCAAATAATTTCCTGGCTCAAGATCAAGCCGATCTCTTGGGTAAAACTGTCAGACGTCCTAAAAATGCGGAGAGCACTGCTCTTGGAGCCGCTTTTCTGGCTGGATTAGCAGTTAATGTATGGCCTAGCATTGAGTCTCTAAAAAGTTGTTGGCACGAGGATCGAAAATTTGAAGGCAATATTTCTGAAGACAATAGAAGAACTCGTATGACAAGTTGGTTACGAGCTGAAGAGCGTTCCAAAAGATGGGTCCAATAAAAATTGACTAAAGTTTCAAGTATTCATTTCCAAAGTTTCAAAAAAGTTAATTAATAAGCTTTTTTACTATATCATTGAAATAATTCTTTGTTGCCCCTAATTCCAACTGCTGATAAAGTTTTTGATAGCTTCAACGAACTTTTTAAGATAATTAAATGATGCTAGAAATCTATTTCATTGAAACTAACTCTTATTCTTGGAGGTTCCATTACTGCTCATAATGGACGGTATTCGTACAAAATGAATTCATCAGTTCAATTGGTATCAATTTTTAATCAAAATTTACGACTTTTGCTCTTGAACTTACAGATATTATAACGTGATAAAATCTTATAATTGTATGAATAATAAAAGAA
>AGAU01000434.1 GCA_000224765.2 SAR324 cluster bacterium JCVI-SC AAA005
CACCAGATAATCTGACTTTCTCTAACAACAACTGGAATATTGAAAAAACTGTTAGCCTGATTGGTATGGACGACAATGCTTCTGATGGCAATACCAGCACTCGGATTCTTGTGGAAGTAGATAACCTAAGCTCTTCTGATACAAATTTTCATGGGATCAACCAATCACTGATGGTGACGAATTTCGATAATGATACAGTTGGAAACTATAATACTGATAATACCCTTAGCGCAGGGGATAATCATAACTGTGCTACCTTGGACAATGGCTCCGTGATGTGTTGGGGGTCTAACAGTGACGGTCAAATTGGCGATGGAACTACCACTGACCGCTTAGCTCCAGTAATGGTAACCGACCTCACCAACGTCAAATCTGTTGGTGTTGGCGCAGGTCATTCTTGTGCTGCTTTGGACAATGGCTCCGTGATGTGTTGGGGATCAAACAGTAATGGTCAAATTGGCGATGGGACTACCACTGACCGCTTAACTCCTGTCATAGTCGCTGGCCTTACCAACGTCAAATCCATTAGTACTGGTACGAGTCATTCTTGTGCTGCTCTAGACAATGGCTCTGCAAAATGTTGGGGATCCAATAATAGTGGTCGACTTGGTGACGGCACTTCCATTGACCGCTCAATTCCTGTCATAGTCGCTGGTCTTACCAACGTCAAATCCATCAGTGCTGGTCAAAAACACACATGCACTGCTTTGGACAATAGTTCAGCCATGTGTTGGGGATCAAACAGTAATGGTCGACTTGGTGACGGTACTTCTTCTAACCGTCTAATGCCAGTAATGGTTACCGGCATCACTAATGCCAAATCTGTTAATGTTGGCGCAAGTCATTCTTGTGCTGCTTTGGACAATGGCTCTGCAAAATGTTGGGGATCAAAC
>AGAU01000433.1 GCA_000224765.2 SAR324 cluster bacterium JCVI-SC AAA005
AATTCCATTTCACTTAGGATACGCGTTAGCCTTTGTACAACATCATCATTTGAATACTCTGATTTGTTCAAAACTTGGATTGCTGATGATGAGAGAAATTCCTTTTCCTGGTTGCTCAAGTCTGCTCCCGTTAGCACTAAGACTGGAATGGTCTGAGAGTAGCTCTCTCTAAATGAAACCAGAAATTCAAATCCGTTCATTTCCGGCATCATCAGATCCAATAAAATCAGATCCGGAAGGTCTTCGTTTTCACTCAGAATCTTCAGGGCTTCAACACCGTTTGAAGCAAGATCAGTCTCATACCCGTTTTTTACCAAGACACTATCGATTGACTGTCGTATGGACTCATTGTCTTCGACGACTAAAATCTTTCTTCCAACATTTTGTCCAATAAATTTTTCTACTGCCTGAATCAGGTTAGCTCTATCCACCGGTTTGATCAGGTACTCAGATGCTCCTAACCCAATGCCTTTGCCCTTCTCATCAATGATGGATGCCATAATCACGGGGATGTGTTCTGTCTCTGGGTCTGCTTTTAGGGTCCTCAGGACAGACCAGCCATCAATCCCAGGCATCAACACGTCCAAGGTGATTGCATCCGGTTGGGCCTCCCGGGCCAGTTTAACTCCCTCATTCCCATCGCTGGCCGTTAAAACTCCAAAACCCTCCTTGTCGAGATGTCTCTGCATTAAACCAAGAACCGTTGGATCATCATCAATGACTAAAATCTTTTTCTGGCCTGGTCTCCCATCGGTACCAACGGTAACAGGAGAACTAGCTTTGAGTTCACTTTCAACCAATTCTGCTGGCTGAAAAGTAGCTGTAAAGACGGTGCCCTTGTTAGGTTCGCTTTTCACAGTCACATCGCCGCCCAGCAGACGAGCTAGTAATCTAGAGATAGTCAACCCCAGACCAGTTCCACCATATTTTCGGGTCGTCGAACTGTCAGCCTGTGAAAACGATTTAAACAAGCGCTGCAATTGCTCTTCATTCATTCCAATACCAGTGTCTTCCACTTCGATTTCAATCAATGGTTGATTGGTAATCGTCGCTGCTAGCTTGATATTCAGAGTGACAGTCCCATTTTCAGAAAATTTACAGGCATTGGAAACTAGGTTGTAGATGATCTGTTTAATTCTCGTCTGGTCAGATTTGATAACTTGCACTTCATCTTCAAAGTTGACCGTCAAACGATTGTTATTCTTGGCAGCTAGTGTTTCGGAGGTGTTGATGATGTCCTGGATTAAATCAGAAAAATTGAAGGCTTCTAGATAGATCTCAATTTTGCCGGCTTCTATTTTGGAGAGATCCAAGACATCGTTAATTAGAGAAAGAAGATGTTTACTCGCGTTGTGGATCCGATCAAGAGGCTCTAAATATTCTGTATTGCCATCATCTTCTGAGTCTTCCTTGAGCATCTCTGTAAGACCAATCACGGCATTGAGTGGAGTGCGTAGTTCGTGGCTCATATTGGCCAGAAATTGACTCTTCGCTGCATTGGCTTCATTTGCAGTATTCTTTGCTTTCTCTAAGTCTTTAATTGTGACTTCTAATTCTGCTTCTTTCTGATCAAGCTCCGTTACATCTGTCATTA
>AGAU01000432.1 GCA_000224765.2 SAR324 cluster bacterium JCVI-SC AAA005
CAGGCTAATGCGTTGCCCAAGAATGTGATGTCACTGCTCGCGAGCCAGTGAGAGAACAGGCAATTTTTTTCTGATTTCCGTGCTGACCACTGCAATGGATGTAGTGGTCTGGTAGGCCCAAGTACACTGAACGAAGATTCTTTCAGTAAGAATTAGATAATATGAATTATCTAGATATTTATTTTCAATTTTTTGTGCGGTCTATTCCGCAATAGTAATCACCCTGGACTGGGTGAATT
>AGAU01000431.1 GCA_000224765.2 SAR324 cluster bacterium JCVI-SC AAA005
GGGTGGTGGTTCTTGCTGTTGCTGTTCTTGCTGCTGAGGTTGTGAACCTCCACTACTTAGTCTTGAAACATTCTTGTAGTTGTAGCCGATCGTGAATTTAAAACCACTTTCCGAATCGCGACTGTACATTCCCACTCCAAAAGCCCAACTATCCGGATATTCCCACCCTAACCCAAGTAATTGTTCGTCAAAGTTTTTACCATCATTCATTTCGAGAAAGAAATTCAATTCATTGGTCTTGGCTTCGATCACGGTCAGTGAAGTCGAATATGCATCTTCAGTGGCAGATAGGCTCGCATATTCAAACTTCCACTGTAGATCTGTCGGATTACCAGAAATGATCCCTGCTCCCAAGCCTGCGACTGAGTAACTGTCTTCTCCTGCCTTACCATCTCGAGAGAGAAAGCTTGCATAGATATTATCAAAGAATTTTAGACCTAATCCCAAATCGCTTGTTTCATTGGAAACATTACCACTATATGTTCCCATTCCATAGCCAATTGCGAATGATTCACCTACTTTAAAAGCACCTCGAAATCCTGTTCCATTAGTTGAGTTGGTACCCCCATCAAATGTTTCATTAATGACAAAATCGACTTCACCTCCAGCACCTTCTCCGATTAACGAGAAACCCACATCCTGTCTGGCAACATTCCCAGCATCTAACATGTTATAACGTAGGTTTCCAGTCTCTCTCCAAACCGCTCCAACTGGATTAATATGACTGCGATTACTTGAAAGATAAGGAGTTGCTACTTGTGCTTGAGCAACTTCGACTATTCCTAGTACAGCTAGAGAGAATATCCATGCTCGCTGCAAGCGAATCTTCATGACAGTTCTCCACCTAAAGATTTCAAATGGTGATTCATTTCTTCACTGAATTTGGTTCACTACTACTTTGGCTGAGAGTGCTCCCACCGGGACTCGAACCCAGAGCTTCGGATTAGGAATCCAACGTTTTATCCACTTAAACTATGGGAGCGTAGTTGCAGAACAGATTGAATAAAAGGAGCACTGTCCGCTTACGATACGCTCCATGTCACCGAAAAATTAACATCTAACAGCCACAACTTTTTCTGTGATAGTAGTTCAATCCAGCTGTTATTTTCATACCAGTATCTGTAGTTCCATCTTCAAATTTACGAAAATGTGTATCCAGTCGATAGGCAAAGCCATCGAGATCATCCCAACCAAAGCCAAATAACTGTCTGTCAAAACAGTTACCATCTTCTATCTCTAGCACAATTATCTACTTGGTAGTTCTTATTTCAAATACGACTTGGGAGCTTGTATGTGCATTTTCACCAGCAGATATCTTAGTATATTCCAACTTCCATTGTTCTGGAATACTCCCTTGTATAAAACCAACAGAGCTATGGCGACAGGATAACCTGTCTCATCGAGTATTTTTTCACTCTTCAAGTAGCTTGCGTGCAATCCATCGATCTTCAACCCAAAACCTAAATCACTGCTCGACTACTCAACATCTCCACTTTGTAATTCAGATGAATAACCAATCGTTAACGCTTTGCCAAATTGATATGATCTTCTAAAAACAATGTCGACATTTGTGTTATTATCGATGTATCCAGTTTTACTTGGATAATCAGTCTCTAAACCATATTTCTACCTGATAAATGAAAAGCCTAATTCTTGCTGGAGAGCGCCTCCAGTATTCAGAGTACCATATCGTAAATTCACAGTTTCGCGTGGAACGGCACCTATAGGGTTACACGACTCCGATTCGTTATTAAATATGTCGTAGCATATTGGGCGTATAGCAGTTCATTGATACTGAGAAATATGACTAGAGCAATAATTAACTTCATTACATTCATTCTCGTTAATTATACTCGATTTATTTTCTATTTTCTCACCAATTACGTGTTGAATAGTTCAAAAACTTCTGCTAGCACAATTAGTAATCTGTATTTCAATAATTGAAGTACTGATTGACTTCTCAAATTAGCCTGTGCCAGCGTTGCAGTTGCTGATTCTTTCATAATTTAGTTATGAGTAGACGCTACCGTTTCTTCTGCCATATCTGCATCGCGAATGATTGACTTGGCACTTTGCACATTTTCGTGAGCATTACGTAGGCAATTTAGGTTGCTTTCCAAATTATTTTTCTAAAAGGCGCGTATTTCTACCCTCGTTGATGATATCTCCTCCAAAGCTCGATCTAAGGTGTGCATCGTATCCTGAGCTTCGGTAAAACTGGTAACATCAATTTCAGCCAATGATTTGAGAACACTGAGATTTTCTATTCCCACACCTAAATTGCTTGTGCGCATTTTACGCAAAGCAAGTGAAGTTGTTTGCCCAACGTTTTAGCCAATTTAGAAAACCAAGGATTTTTGGCTTACAATTACTGTATCATCTAGAGCATCTGTACATTCTACCAACTCAGCTTTTGAAATTTGAGGTAGACGATTTCGTTCTCCTTGGTGAATCTCAGATAATTGAGTCTGTTCTAAATAACTTCCTTTTGAAATATTTGATAAATGTGAATCTCCAGGTAATGAGCGACCTTTGTATCTGATTGCCATACCTTCTGTATTCGCGTTTTTAAGTACTACCATTTAGTATCTTTCCATTTCCTATGGCTTCTTCTACGTTGATTTCTCCAACTACATCTAATTTATTTTCAATAGCATCGTGAATATTACTTTTTTTGAAAGTAGGCATTCTGTTAAACTGGAAACCTTAAATGGTAATTGCTCCCAAACTGCTGATGCCTAAAAGTTATATTCCAAGGACTATTTAAATCAGTTTCTTTTCAGAAGCACGTATTAAAACCATATCTAGATCAGATTCCTCGATTACAGCACTTAATACATTAAGATTTATCTCAACAGACTCTCCCTTAATCGAAAGAAAGTCGACAGTTTTTGAATCATCAATAATTATTATTTATTCACTCTTATCAATAATTTCATTCATGAATGGAATGAATTCACCTACTTCAGCTCGAAATTCAGCTTGAGCAATATATATCGTATCCAGTTATTTTGGAGCTTTTCATGTCTTGTATAGTGCGCACAAATTCCAGGTTTTCACCAGAAACTACACCTGGGGAACCTTTACTTCCGTTAACTGATGAGTATTAATCAATGACATACTAACTTCATCTGACGCAGCTTCAGCCTTAGAATTATTTGCAGTCTCCTCCAAACCAGCTGTTTGTGACCTTAGTCGTTTACTGATTACCAAAGCAGCTGGCCCGTCAGCGCTTCGATTGATTCTCAGTCCTGAAGACAAGCGCTCCATAAGTTTTGCTTGTTCAGTACTGTTGATCAATAAATTCCTATGTGAATTAATTGCAGAAGTATTCGAGTTGACTTGGATCGCCATTCTTCACTTCTTGTGTCTTCTGAATTAAAATCAATATACCGAAACTAAAATAGTTTTACTTTTTTTATTAATAATATTTCAAAAAACTTTTTAATATGAAATGTCTTACCGAAATTATTTATGTTTGATAAAGTTTATTTAGAATTTTTAAATTTTGCAAAAAATTAAACAATTTCTTTAAACTAGAAATCCAGAGATACAATTTCTCATTAGGATCAGTTTAATTATATCGTTGATTTGGAGAACTAACAATATAATGCCCTCACTATGCCCCATACAGACGAAAACCTCTTCAATACGAACCACAATTCCCAACGCTGCTGCTGCCAGACTTGTCGACAAACTTTTCGGATACTGCACAGAGACCAGCTTCCGATAAGTTGGTCATTCAAGACCACCAGAGAAC
>AGAU01000430.1 GCA_000224765.2 SAR324 cluster bacterium JCVI-SC AAA005
TGGCCTACATTCAAGGTTGTCCCGGCCCCTCACACATTCTTAAGGACCACCATCCGCGCTACAATTCCCAAAAAACCTATGAAGATTACAGCAATGCCCAACCAGCTGATGATCTGAAGAATGTAGTTTCATTAGGAATGTTTGTGGCAGTTGTACATGCTCCCGATCAAATCGTGATTATGCGTCGTAATCCATACTACTGGAAAGTGGATGAAAAGGGGAATCAGCTACCATACATGAATGAGATGCATTTTAAACTATCGACTTGGTCAGATAGAACCAAACAAGCTGTTGCGGGAACAGGTGACTTCTCCAATATGGAGAATCCTGGTAACTACGTGGAGGCTCTCAAGCAGTCCCAAAGTGCCAAGGCACCAACAAAAGCTCAGTTCGGTCCAAGAGTCCTTGGCTGGAACCTGGAGTTCAACTATTCAATGGATGTTGGTGTTCAGAACGATGTGGATAAGGAGCTGCGAGGATTGTTCCGCAATCTGAAATTCCGTGAAGCGATTAGCCATGCGATTGACCGGAATGCAGTTGGACAGTCTATCGCTCGTGGTCCATTCACTCATCCTTGGGCAGGGGCATTCACCTCTGGTTCCCCCTGGTATGATACCGATAGCATCAACTTCAGGGGCTACAACAAGTCTGGTGCCATGCAAATTCTTGATAGCCTCGGCATCAAAGATACGGATGGCGATGGTGTTCGCAATCTCCCAAAAACTGGTAATAACATCGAAATTGATCTGTCTTATGACAATGGTGAGGCCACAGACAAGAAGCAAGTTGATGCGGTCTCATCAATGCTCGGCGAAGTGGGTATTCGCATCATTCCAAAACCATATGATGATCTTGATGCGATTATGCAGTCAGGAAACTTCAATATGGTTGAGCGGAGAAACCATTGGGTAGTGCCAACACGTGAAACATGTAGTTTCCTCCCAATTTCAACTGGTTGCCCACTAACTCACCCGTCTAGCGCCGATGGTTCGAGGAATCTCATGTCCTTTGAGAAGGAGATGGTTACCGCCGTAGACGCCATCCAGCAGTCATGGGACGCAGCCGAAATCTCTGCAAATGCTCAGAAGATCCAGAAGATCTGGACCGACAATGTTTACACTGTTGGTCTAGTTCAGGCACCTGCTGCATTGCTGGTCAATAAGCGAGTAAAGAACGCTCATCCTGGTGTACCTGTCTTCATGTTCGAGTGGGCTGAAGACTCATTGGTACGTGAGCGGCTCTGGGTTCCAAAAGATAAACAACTTTCTGAGTTGATGCCTGGAGTTATTCCTACCTACAAACGCTAATTGCTTTTCCCACCAAATTAAGTGATAACGGGGGGTTCAAATGAACTCCCCTGCTAATCCAACACATATTCAAAACTCATGGGATTGTTGCTCTTTCTGTTCAAGCGGATTATTGCCAGTATTCCACTACTGTTTGGGATCTCTTTTGTTTCATTTTTAATAATTTATGCTGTACCCGGCGATTATGTGGATGTTTGGTTGAACCAAACAATTTCAAGAACTGGTCAATCTAGAGTAGAGCTTGAGCCAATTGCAGCATTACTAAGGGAAAAATATGGCTTTGATCAGCCTTTTATTATTCAGTATTTAAACTGGTTAAAGGGGATTTTAACAGAATTTGACCTGGGGCCGTCATTCAGCCAATCTAGACCTGTTTCTGAGCTACTAGGTCTTCGGTTTCCAAGAACTATCGGGATAGCTTTAGTCACATTAATTATCGGCCAGATTACTGGTGCATTATTAGGTATTTATGCTGCCCTCAATCAGCATAAACTATCAGACACAATTGCTACACTTATAGCATTTTCTGGAATTGCTATTCCAAAATTTATCATATCCATCGTAATTTTGTATTTCCTAGCTTTTGTATGGCACTCACCTTACATTGGAGCCATCCAATCCCCAAAATATATCTTACAAGGATATTGGGATTGGCATCGATTAGTTGATTTTTTCTTCCATGTTTGGCCGATTCTTTTAATTTCAATTTGGGCAGGACAAAGTTATATTTTAAGAATGATGCGTGGCAACTTATTAGACGTGATGAAGATGCAGTACATTGAAACTGCAAAAGCAAAAGGGCTTAGTAAAAATCGTGTACTTTTTATTCATGCTATACCCAATGCTCTGCATCCCATTGTAATGAATCTAGGTTCTAGATTTGATTACATGGTTAAGGGTGAGATTGAAATAGCTATTGTCTTGGGGATACCTACCGTAGGGCCACTTATTCTTTCAAGTGTAGCATCAAAAGATATGTATGTAGTTTCAGCAATTTTTATGATGGTTGCAGTACTCCTAGTCATTGGAAATTTGGTGGCTGATCTTCTTCTCGCAATTCTTGATCCAAGAGTTCGAAATGCTACTATGGAGCATACAACTTCGTGATGAATATGAATTTACGCTCTCAATCAAAGAAATCTTTAACTTATTGGGAACTTGTACGAAAAAAATTTTTTAGGAAACCATATGCTGTAATTGGAACTTTTATTGTCATAACGATAATAATATTAGGAATATTTGCCCCATTTTTCTCACCTTATTCCCCAACGCGAACAGACCGAGAACGTCAATACTTTCCTCCACAAACACTACACTTTTTTGATCAAGAAGGAAATTTCCATCCAAGACCTTTTGTCTATGGAATTACTGAGGAAATGGATCCCAATACCTATGAATTTTCATTCATGCCCGATCCAAATCAAAAATTTTTCATTCATTTTTTTACAAAAGCAGAACCATGGCGTTTTTTGGGAATTAATCTGGAAACACGGTTGTTTGGTGTTGATCGAAATAAGGGAGAATACATTTATTTAGTTGGGACAGATAATTTAGGGAGAGATATTTTTAGCAAATTATTAATTGGAACAAGAATAACATTATTAATGGCTTTCCTTGTTGTTGGTACTGCGGGGTTGATTGGAATCGTTGTTGGCGTTTGTTCGGGCTACTTTGCTGGAACTTTCGATCTTGTGACACAAAGAATTGTTGAATTTATTTTAGCCTTCCCAGATTTACCACTCTACCTAGCACTCCTTGCATTATTACCGAGAAGAGCCGATGCAGTACTCGTCTTTATCATGTTCGCCGCGATACTGGTACTCTTAAGGTGGGCTCAATTCAGTCGTGAGATCAGAGGAATGGTGATCTCAATTAGGAGTCTGGATTATGTAAGAGCAGCTGAAGCAGTTGGAGCGTCAAGGCCAAGAATTTTATTGAGACACATAGTACCTAACACCACATCCCATATCGTTGTTTGGGTAACCTATCAATTGCCTGATGTAATACTCTTGGAGAGCTTTCTATCCTTTCTTGGTGTCGGAGTACAGCCTCCGATGGTTTCTTGGGGAAGTATGCTTAATCAGATTCTTGATTTTCAGTCGTTTAACAGAGCACCTTGGATGATGGCTCCCGTTGCAGGAATTATATTAACCGTCCTTGCCTTCAACGCAATGGGTGATGGGCTGAGAGACGCTGTTGACCCCTACTCTGACAAGTGAGCTGAAAACAAATGTCTACAGATTCTCAGCAGATTCTATTAACAGCAAGGGATATCGAAGTTGGTTTCCCTATCATTGAAGGCTTCGTTCAAGCAGTTCGAGGTGTTAGCTTTGATATTATTCAGGGGGAAACACTGGCACTAGTGGGAGAGAGTGGTTCTGGCAAATCTGTTACTGCCAGGGCTTTGATGGGGATGCTTTCAGAACGCGCTGTGGTTGGAAAGAATGCTTCCGTCGAATTCTCAGGACAACAATTGATTGGTTTGCCCGAGGAGCGATTACAAAAAATGAGAGGTAGCGCGATCTCGATGATTTTTCAGGAACCAATGACCAGCCTGAATCCGATCTACACGGTTGGGAGTCAAATTGTGGAGAGCATCTTAGCTCATCAAAAGATGCCCAAGAAAGAAGCGCGTTTGAAAGCCTTGCGACTACTCCAAGAAGTGCAAATCCCAAGACCTGAAGCCAGGCTGGATCAATATCCTCATCAGCTTTCCGGAGGCCAGCGGCAAAGGGTGATGATTGCTTTGGCGATTGCGAATGAGCCCAAGTTATTAATTGCAGATGAACCAACCACAGCCCTTGATGTAACGATCCAGGCCCAGATTCTAAGATTGATTAAGGATTTGCAGTTCAAGTATGGCATGTCTGTCCTGCTCATCACTCACGATCTCAATGTGGTTCGCAAGACGAGTGAGCAAATCTGTGTGATGCGCAATGGAGAAATTGTTGAGAGAGGATTCACGGAAGATGTTTTCACTAATCCGCAACACCCCTACACGAAACATCTGATTCAAAGTGAACCAAAAGGCTCACCCCCTCCACTTCAAAGTGAACCAGCAAATAGCCTCCAGGGTAATAAGGTAAGGGTGGTCTACAAGATCCGTCATGGAAGTTTTTTCAATAGAAAAACCGAGGACTTGGTTGCAGTCAATGATGTCAGTATCAAGGTTCGTCAAAGCGAATCTGTTGGAGTCGTCGGTGAGTCAGGATCTGGTAAAACAACTCTGGGCCTGGCACTCATTCGTTTGATCAGCTCCCAAGGCGGAGAAATTCGTTTTGGTGATCGCAGAATAGATAATGTGGAAAGAAAAGATTTGCGAGACCTCAGAACTTCTGTTCAGGTAGTTTTTCAGGATCCTTTTTCATCGCTAAATCCTCGAATGATTGTTAGGCAGATTATTGCTGAGGGGTTGGTAGTCAACAATATCGGCAACAGTGATGCGGATCGTGATGAAATGGTCCGTATCGCTCTAAAAGATGTGCAGATGGAACCGGATGTGATGGATAGGTTTCCCCATGAGTTTTCAGGCGGCCAACGGCAGCGAATCGCTATTGCCCGAGCGATGGTGATGAAACCCAAGTTCGTACTCCTAGATGAGCCTACATCGGCTTTGGATCTTTCAATTCAGGCGCAAATCATAGACCTACTCAAGGATCTTCGTGACAAACACAAACTTTCCTATTTGTTCATCAGCCATGATTTAAAGGTCATCAAGGCCCTTTGCCACAATGTCCTTGTCATGCAACATGGGAACGTTGTTGAAGCTGGTCCCACAGAGCAAGTATTGGTGAACCCTCAAAAAGAATATACCAAGGCCTTGGTAAACGCTGCTTTTGAGGTTGTCTCTAACCGATCCCAGAGTACCTCGCTGAACTTCAACTGAAGCAGATGCATTCCAAAACCTCATAATTAACAGGATTTGAAATGGTAAAACTATGTTTGGTAGGTGCTGGAAGCACCGAGTTCACAAAGAAAATTGTCACTGATTTATTATTGATGCCAGAATTCAAAAGTATAGAATTGGCTCTGATGGACATTGACAGTGAAAGATTGCGTGTCTCAGACCTGATCGTCCGAGCTGTAGCCCGACAGATTGGGGCTAACCCAAAGATCACAATGCACACCGATCGAAGAGAAGCCCTTCGAGGGTCCCACTTTGTTCAGACTTCAATTCAAGTGGGTGGCTATGATCCTGCGACAAAGATTGATTTTGAGATTCCCAAAAAATATGGTCTACGTCAGACGATTGCTGACACTTTGGGCGTAGGTGGAATCATGCGTGGTCTAAGAACCATTCCAGTGCTTGTAGATATTGGTCGGGACATAATGGAGATCTGCCCAGACGCGATCTGGTTGCAGTATGTCAACCCGATGTGCATGAACATGATGGCTATCGCTAGACTCGTTCCAGAAGTGAAGACCGTGGGATTATGCCACTCCGTCCAAGGTACTGCAGAAATGCTGGCGGACGACCTTGGTGAGAAGGTGGAAGACATCGTGTTCCAATGCGCAGGTATCAATCACATGGCCTTTTATCTGAAGTTCGGTAAACGCCTTGCTGATGGGACTACCGAAGATCTATACCCGAGGTTACATGAACTAGCTCAAAAGATTGCTGCAGGTGAAGATCAGTTATCCAGCAGAGCTAGAAAACCACGACCTGAAGGTCATCGAATGTCCCACCTTACTGAACGGGTACGCTATGAGATGCTGAATCGAATGGGATATTTTGTTACCGAGTCGAGTGAACACTTTGCTGAATATGTCCCGTGGTTCATCAAGCGAGATCGGCCAGATCTCCTCGAGCAATACCAGGTTCCTCTAGATGAATATGTTGACCGCTGCGAATACTCTCTGAAGCGTTGGAGCGATTACGCAAACACCCTGCAAGAGGAGAGCAAGATCGAAACCTATCGATCCAATGAGTACGCTGGAGAGATCATACGTGCTGTGGTAACGGGGGATGCCGTTGTTATCAATGGGAATGTGCCTAACAACGGCTTGATTGACAACCTATCGGCAGAGGCTTGTGTTGAGGTACCCTGTTTGATTGATCGCTCTGGTATTTCACCAACTAAGATTGGCAAGCTTCCACCCCAACTAGCCGCAGTGATGCAGACGAACATCAATGTGCAAGAGCTCACTGTAGAGGCAATCGCAACCGGCAAGAAAGAGAGCGTCTACCATGCAGCGATGATGGACCCTCATACCGCAGCAGAACTATCTCTGGAGGATATCTGGAGGCTAACTGATGATATGTTGATCGCCCATGGCGACATGATTCCTACGTTACAATGAGAAAGCTTCATGATTTCACTAATGCAGATAGCTTCTGCAAACAGACGCGGAACGTTCCAAGAATTCAGATCATGACGCACCCAAAGTGCTTTTATGAATAAGAATTCATCAAGTTCTGAGAAAAAGATTGTCGTTCTTGGTGGTGGAACAGCAGGATGGCTTAGCGCTTTTCTGTTACAGGATTATTGTAGAAAGCAAGAACTATCCGTTGGGGTGACTGTCATTGAATCCTCGAAGATTCCTATGATCGGGGTAGGGGAGGGTACTACGGCTATCTTCAAAACATTTCTTGATTCGTTTGGTCTAGAAGAAGCAGAGTTCCTGAGGGAGACAAGAGGCACTATCAAATATGGGATACGCCATAAAGACTGGCGGAAGCTAGGCCACTACTACGACGGTCCAATTGACGATCCACACTTTCTCATCCCCCCAGTCGGTGAAGATGGCTTTGAATATCTAAATAGCTATTGCGTTGCTGCGGGACATTCTGTTTCAGAAACCCATCTGTTCCAGATTTTGCTTTCCAAGGGACTGGCTCCAGTAAAAGCCCAAAAAAACCAGCTTATTTCAAACCACCCTTTTCTGCACGCATACCATATCGACAATGCCCTAGTTGGCCAATATCTCCTCAAGAAGTCCAAAGGAATTCGGATTGTTGATGGAGTCGTCGAGGAGGCCATTAGGGATTCAGAAACCGGGCATATCCTATCACTCAAGATGGATGATGGCGATCTGATTGAAGGAGATTTCTTTATTGATTGCTCAGGATTTCGGAGAATTTTGATAGAGAAAACACTTGGTAATAAGTGGGTGGATTACTCAGCTGAATTACCAGTAAATCGTGCGATGCCCTTCTTTCTAAATCACGACACCGCGAAGGAAATTCCCACCTATACTCTAGCCTGGGCTCAAAAATGTGGCTGGATGTGGCAAATTCCCACCCAAAATCGTTTGGGCTGTGGTTATGTATACTGTGATGAATATTGTAACCCTGAGCAAGCTCAAGAAGAGATTGAATCCGTGCTTGGTCATTCGATTGAACCCAGACAGGATCTACGCTTTCAAGTCGGTCGGCTAAAAGATAGTTGGCGCCACAATTGTGTGGCTGTGGGCCTTTCAGCTGGTTTTCTCGAACCTCTGGAAGCTACCTCAATACACAGTACTCTCGTACAGCTAATCCTTTTTGCCAAAGAATACTTATCAGCTGGACTGAACGGCGATTACAGCGGCAGAGAAGATTTCAATCAGCGAATTGCTCATCAGTTTGATGATTTCAGGACTTTTTTGAATATCCATTATGTTTCTGAAAGAAGAGATACCCCGTTTTGGGAATTTGTTCATCAAGAATGTTTGGGTGAGGAATCTATTGACCGCTTGCAACAATGGGAAAAGAGTCTGCCCAAGCGTGAGCATTTTCATGGGTTTCTTTCAGGACTTCCTCACGTCGAAACCCAGTTGTACTTCCCGGTTTTGGATGGACTGGGCCTGTTATCTCAGGTGGCTGCTCGTCAGGAAATGTCAAAGAGGAATCTAAAGCGCCAAGCACAGGAAGAATTGAAGCAGCTTCATAGCAAATATAAGGAAATGACAAAGGGAAGCTTGGGACACCGAGAGTATCTTTTGATGGTAAGTGCTTAATTCACTTTCAGTCGGTAATTTAGGGCAAATATTCAAAGAATCTCAAACTTCACAGGCAAATTTATGAACCTCACGATTCTAGAGAACTGTACCCTTGTTGACGCTAATTCTCATGAACCAAGGCCAGACACCTCCATTTTGATTGAGGGCAATCGAATCAGTGAAGTCAGTGATCAACCAACCCAAATGGGCGATGCAATACGGATTGATTTGAAGGGCAAAACACTGATGCCTGGACTGATTGATGCCCATTGCCATGTGATCCTCAGTGACCCAAATATCCGCAATGTAGACAGCATTCCTCAAACTTTGGTAAGCGCAAAGGCTGGCAAGTTGATGGGAGAGATGCTAGATCGAGGCTTCACCTCTGTGAGGGATGCAGCCGGGGCCAATTGGGGGATTCAAGCCGCACAGGAACAAGGCTTGATTCGTGGCCCGCGTATTTGGATTGCAGGTCAAGCTCTAAGTCAAACTGGCGGACATGGGGATTTCCGTCGGAGAACCCAATCGCATCCAGAACCCTGCGGTTGTTCGAGCGGAGCAGCACTCACCTCAAGATTAGCAGATGGAATTTCTGCTGTTCGACAGGCAGCCCGAGAGGAATTACGACAAGGTGCGAATCAGAAATAAAAGTGTGAACTGCAAAGAAATGTTTTTCTCCCATTTTAACTACCTCTAATTTTCTAGGGCTACCAAAATACTCTTTGGAATTACGCTGATTATTTGCGGTGGATTAGTCTCTACCACTTGTCTCCGTCTTCAGGGTAATTCCTTAGAATTTGATC
>AGAU01000429.1 GCA_000224765.2 SAR324 cluster bacterium JCVI-SC AAA005
ACTAGGAAATACAATTGAAAATATCATTTACGCTACAGCTATAATTAATCTACCGTTCTACATTCGGGTCTCCAGAGCCGAAACAAGTATCCGGAGAAATATTGGATACGTTGATGCTGCACGACTGAGTGGCAGTGGGAATCTTCGTATATTATTTACCCAGATATTGCCAAATATTTTACCACCCATGATGGTTCAAGTTTCTCTTAACATGGGCTGGGCGATTCTTAACGCAGCTGGGCTTTCATTCATTGGACTTGGAGTTAGACCTCCTAATGCTGAATGGGGAATTATGGTTGCAGAAGGATCAAATTATATCATTTCTGGAGAATGGTGGTTGGTTATTTTCCCTGGTGCAGCTCTTATGTTAGCAGTATTTTGTTTCAACTTACTTGGAGATGGTTTGCGAGATATTGTTGATCCTCTGAGAAGGACTTAGGGGTAGAATGCACCAGACTTATTTTTTAGATATCAAAGGCCTCTCGGTCGAATTTCGCACACGTAACGGTACTATTAGAGCAGTAGATGATATCAATTTTCATTTATCAAAAGGAGAGTTTTTAGGAATTGTTGGTGAAAGTGGTTCAGGTAAATCAGTGACAGCATATTCCGTGATGGGCTTGTTGGACAGTGCAGGGCATCCTGTCTGTGGTCAGGTCATGTATGATGGCATTGATATTATTAAAGCAACAGAGAATACCATGCAGGATATCCGCGGTCGCGAAATCTCAATGATTTTTCAAAATCCTCGTGCCGCATTGAATCCCATTAGGCCTGTTGGCTACCAGATCGAAGATGTATTAAAACAGCATCAATTAGCCACAAGACAGACAGCAAAATCAAAAGCTGTTGAAATGTTGCGCCAAGTAAAAATTTTTGAACCTGAGTTGCGCTATAAAAGTTACCCATTTGAATTGTCCGGAGGTATGTGTCAAAGGGTAATGATAGCTATAGCATTGGCTTGCAGCCCAAGGCTCTTAATTGCTGATGAACCAACTACTGGGCTTGATACAACAACTCAGAAAGCCACAATGGACTTGGTGAAGGAACTTGCTCTCAAGCAGAATATGGCGGTCATTGTGATATCTCATGACCTTGGTATGGTTTCTAATTATTGCAATCGCCTTGTTGTTATGGAAAGCGGGAAAATTGTAGAAACCGCTTCAGTAAATGACTTATTAGCTTGTCCTAAACATGAATATTCGAAAAGACTGATTGCCGCATCACCTAAGCAAAATTCCTGCTTAGAAAATTTAACAATATCACCAGAAAAACATCTGATTCGTGAAACATTTTCGCACTCAGAAAAAAAAACATCTACTCCTCAACTCTCAAAAGTTCATACGCTCCTCGATGTAAGAAACTTGACAAAAGAGTTCCCTATCCGCAAATCGTTCAAAAACTTTTTTTTTCAGCAAACAAATTCTTATCACCGTACATCTTATCGAGCTGTCGATGATGTAACTTTCAAACTTGAATCGGGGCAAAGTTTGGGTCTTGTTGGTGAATCAGGTTGCGGTAAATCGACCACATCAAAAATCATTAGTCGTCTTATTAACCCCACTTCAGGTGAGGTATTTTTTAAGGGAATAAACATTACCAATTATGATGCTCAGGATTTTGTTGAACAGTCAGAGCGCCGGATGATTCAAATGGTTTTTCAAGATCCTACAGATAGTCTTAATCCAAGGTATACAGCTCATGAATCCATCGCAGAACCATTGAGACTTTTATTGGGAATGAACAATTCTCAAGAATTACAATTGCAAATCTTTAGCTTAGCTGATCAAGTTGGACTTTCCGCTAATTTATTGGAACGTTTCCCCCACCAGCTCTCCGGTGGTCAGAAAGCTCGTGTAGGGATTGCTAGAGCTATTGCAGTCAAACCAGAGCTACTAATTTTAGACGAGCCAACTTCCTCGCTTGATGTTTCGGTCCAAGCGATAATTCTTCAACTCTTGAATCAACTAAAAAATGTTCTTGGAATGAGCTATATTTTTGTATCACACGATTTAAATGTGGTGCGTTTGATGTGTGATCGAGTCATTGTAATGAATCAAGGAAAAATTGTTGAAAGTGGTAAATCTTTTGAGGTTTTTAATAGTCCTAAGAATCCTTATACTAAAGCTTTGGTTGAAGCAATCCCGCGTTTTGAAAAGTGACCCCAAATTTTAATTTATTTTTATAATTTAATTCAATTTCTTGGTAAAGGTCGAAATAAGTTAAGATCAATTTCCAATTTGGAAGATATTATGAAAATATCAAAGACAGCACTTCATTTGATATCACTCGATTTAGATGAAGTTTGTGAGATGATTGCCGAGGGTTGCAGTCTGGCCCAGATTGGAGTCAAGTTTGAACGCAGTCGCAATGTGCTCTGGAAGTTCCTACAAAAGAACGAGGAGCATCCACAAGCTTACCCGGTAGCTCTACAAGAAAGAGGATTCCATCACGCCAATATGATTGAGCGGCTGGTGTCAAAGTAGAGAATTGGGAAATGCGTCCTGAGGTAGCTCTGGTCGCTTTCGATGGATGTAAGTGGATTGCCATTCGCTTCCATACGAATCTTCTTTCTGAGAATTGGACTTTAGCTCAGTGTTCCGCCCTCGCGTGAGTATAGTCACATAAGAGTCTTATAGAAGATATCTCCTCCCCGCCAAAAATAACCTAAAACGTCGCAGCCTGCAGCCCATAGCGATTTTTCCCCGTGAGTGCGAACTGATATACCTACATTGATTGCACCGTGTTTTGTGCCCCCACCCCTTGGCTTCGCCTTTAGTAGGAGATGCATCGATACCCGCTCCAATTTCATTAATTGATCTAGATCCAGACTTCTTCTGTAGCCCATCGCGCAGCCAGTGGCTTCGTGAATATTGCTTGGCTCTACCTTGGACACAGGCTCAGTTGGCCGATGCTTGCGGTGTTTCTCGTAGTACCGTGGTGCGCTGGGAAAACGATCAAGTACCTGTACCCAAGTCTGCCGTGATGGTGGTATTTCTCGCTAATGTCATTAGTGACAGTGGTGACAGTAGCCTGCAAATGATGACCTGGTGGGAACGAGAGCGTGATCGCTGGCGGCGATTCCTGAGTACCAAGAATCATCCAGTGGACATTCTGGCTT
>AGAU01000428.1 GCA_000224765.2 SAR324 cluster bacterium JCVI-SC AAA005
GAACCAGACCAAGGGCCGAGGGAACCAGACCGAACAGGAAGAAAAGAGTGGAACCAAGAATCAAGTGAACTTCCGAGACTCCAACTGGTGATGATGGTAAAATCTCAAAGAAAAAGAATACCAAGACACCAGTACAAATTGTCCTGCCAAGTAGTGCGCTCAGTCCGTGCTGTACAAAAAACTCCAAACATTGACGCAATACTAGACCACCAGCGGTGAGCGCAGTTCCAACGCTAAGTAGCAGTTTGGTGCCTTGAACAACTCCAGGTTCGATATGCACGGAAATTCCTTGGCTGAGAAGTGAAAGTAGAAACACCAATGATTTGGGCTAGGGTAGCAAAGCAAGTTTTAAAACTAGGCAGCACCGTTGGAAGAGTCAAGCAGCTGCCTTGAAAGTGAACTCCCGCTTGTGAATGTCCAGCGGTCTGAAGAAACTGCAGCAATTCTGTTTAACTTCATTACTGCACCAGAACGAGTCCAAACAAAGGAAGCAACCATGATTGAATTATATGAATTGGCCGCTACAGATGACAAACAGGTTTTCAGTCCCTACTGCTGGCGAATCCGCTTGGCCTTGCATCACAAGCAAGTGCCGTTCAAAAGTATCCCTTGGCGCATGACCGAAAAGAATCGAATTGCCTTTGCCGATACGGAACGGGTGCCTGTACTTGTTGATGGAGAGCAAACGTTGTCAGATTCCTGGAAGATTCTCGAATATCTCGATGAACGATATCCTACTCCTAGCTTGGAAATCAATCGTGGGGAACTGAGGTTTTTCCGACATTGGACCGAAATGGTGATGTTCCCAGGGATGATTCGGATGATTGTCGATGAGATCCACAAAACCGTTCATGAGAAAGACCGGAATTACTTTCGAGCAACACGGGAAAAAAAATTTGGGATGCCACTCGAAGAATTTGCAGCTAATAAGGAGGTCAAGCTTGAGGAGTTCCGCATGTTACTGAATCCTCTCCGGGCTACACTGAAGTCCTTTGACTTTTTGGGTGGATCACAGCCAAATCTAGCAGATTATCTGGTATTCAGTGGTCTGATGTGGGCACGCTGTACCAGTCCAATGCCACTGTTGGCAGGAGGTGACCGGGTTTTTGCTTGGCGTGAGAGAATGCTGGATCTCTTTGATGGTATGGCGCGATCCGTTCCTTGCCAGGAAACTAATTGATTTGAGAAAATTGCCGAGGAGTTTTTTGGCTTTTTCTGACAAATCACAAAGAATTGCACCTTATTGCAAAATGAGATTTTACTGTACGGGTCAACAACTCTGTATACTCTGAATCACAGATATGTATCGACAATTAATTTGAAAAAATAATTTTTAATTATCACATTAATGTAGCATAAAAATAGTTGTCAAAATTTATCGATTTCCTTGCTGAAGTTGACAGCATACTTTTGATCTTGTATGATCGATATCAAATGGATTGTAAAGTTGCATCTCATTGAAGAGTTTACATGCACTTATGTTTCAGTCAGTTAATAGAAATATCTAACTGAAATATTGATAAAATTTTCTGAAACTAATCTTCAGAGTCACTCTAATTTTCTCGTTTCGAGAATCCTCTTTAGATCCACAAATAGTCTGCCAGGATTCACTCATTTTTTGCTTGAATTCCCCACTATGGAAACCTTTTTGGTGTCGGCTGTTTCAGAATAACCTAAATTAAGGAAAAGTTATGTCTTTTCATTCACTTCTGGATGATTTTCAAAACAAATTTCAATCAAAAATGCTGCGCGCCGTACTGACCAGTGCCATCACGCTTGGCGGCGCGATGGCACTCGCCGGCACAGCTGCCGCGGGTGGTCACAGCAAATGTGGGAAAGTGAGTCTTGCGGACATGACCTGGGCTTCTGCTTCGCTTATGGCCAATGTAGACGCTTTTATACTCAAGGAAGGATACGGATGTGAAGCAGAGATCATTCCCGGTGACACTATTCCAACCTTCACTTCAATGAATGAAAAAGGCAATCCAGACGTAGCCAGTGAACTTTGGATCAACGCAGTTCGCGAACCACTGTTCAAAGCAATGTCTGAAGGACGACTGCATTCAGCTGTAAAAGGCCCAATCACCGGACTCGGCGAAGGTTGGTGGATAACTGAAAAGTTTACCAAGGACCATCCAAATTTGAATACAGTCGAGAAAGTTTTGGCTCGCCCAGACCTGTTCCCTTATGCTGAAGACAAGAGCAAAGGCGCTTTCATGGGCTGCCCAGCTGGTTGGGGCTGTCAGCTAACCAATGCTAATTTGTTCCGTGCCTTCGGAATGGAAGAGAGAGGTTGGGTTCTTGTTGATCCGGGTTCATCAGCTGGTTTAGATGGATCTATCGCCAAAGCATCCGAGAGAGGTGAAGCTTGGTTCGGCTACTACTGGTCTCCAACTGCGATTATTGGCAAGTACAACCTTCAGATGCTTCCCTTCGAAGCTCCCTTCGCGGGTTCTGATAATTGGGATGGTTGTATGGTCAAGGCAGAGCAGGACTGTGATGATCCGAAGCCGAGTTCTTGGACAGAGTCAGAAGTTCATACTGTTGTGACTGATGAATTCAAGGAAAAAGGTGGCATTGCATTGGACTATTTGTCCAAGCGAGTGTGGCCTGGGACTGTGATGAATGGCATGTTGGTTTACATGACTGACAATCAGGCCACTGGAGAAGATGCAGCGATTGAATTCCTCGCAACTCAAGAAGATGTCTGGACCAAGTGGGTTCCAGCCGACGTTGCCAAGAAGGTAAAGTCCGCCCTCTAGTTCTGAAATTGGGGCCTGCTGTAGAATTCCCTGCCATGTAGGCCCTGCCTCAGGAGAGATAAAAAATGGACTTTTTCGAAGAGATGCCTTCCTTAGGACGTCGAGATCTGATGAACCTGCGCAAAGGAATTGACGCAGGCTTCCGCTCCTTCTCCCGCTCCTATGGGGAAGACCTCGAAAACTTTTTTGATCCACTCTTACAATTTCTCATCTTTTTCGAAAAGCTTCTGATTGCGGCACCTTGGCCAATCATTCTTTTGATTATCGCTAGCTTGACGTGGTTAGGTTCTCGTAGTTGGAAGATTGCTGCTGGTTCCGTCATCTGCTTTATACTGATCGGTTATTTGGGCATGTGGGAAGATACAATGTCCACGGTTGCCATGATTTCTGTGGCCACCTTGATTTGTATCAGCATTGGAATACCGATTGGGGTATTGATGTCGCGCTCAGATCGTCTGCAGTCGATCATTACGCCTGTCTTAGATGTGATGCAAACTATCCCGAGTTTTGTTTACCTGATTCCAGTAGTGATGCTACTGGGGATCGGGAAAGTACCCGGACTACTAGCTGTCTGTATTTATGCTCTCCCACCCATCGTACGCCTAACCAATCTGGGAATTCGCTTGGTAGATAAGCAAGTGCTAGAAGCTGCAGATGCCTTTGGTTCGAGTTACTGGCAGCGTCTCAAGGATGTGCAGATCCCGTTAGCGTTACCAAATATTTTTGCTGGGGTAAACCAGACGATCATGATGGCGCTGGCGATGGTTGTTATTGCTTCGATGATTGGCGTCAAAGGCTTGGGAATCCCTGTTTTACAAGCTATCGCTAATCAATACCTGGCACTTGGGCTTTTCAATGGACTAGCGATCGTTGCTCTGGCGATCATCTTTGACCGGGTCACACAGGCTTTTGGAAAACGGCTACAACGTCATCAAGTAGGAGGGCCCAATGTCTGATTCAGAAGCGCTGATTCGTATTGAGCACCTCTACAAGATCTTTGGTTCACGACCTCAGACCAAGCTGTCTTTGGTTAAGCAGGGAATTAGCAAGCAAGAGTTACTAGAGGAGCACCATCATGTGCTGGGACTCTCTGACATCAACCTAGAAATTCCCAAGGGGAGTTTGCAGGTGGTAATGGGGCTATCTGGATCTGGCAAATCTACGTTGATTCGCCATATCAATCGCTTGATTGAGCCAACTGCTGGAGAGATTTGGGTTGGTTCAGGTGATGTACTGAAGATGGAAAAGGTGCAGCTGCGAGAGTTCCGACGGCATCGAACAGCGATGGTGTTTCAGCGTTTTGCTCTGTTACCCCATAGGACAGTGCTGGAGAACGTCTCATACGGGTTGAATATCCAGGGAATTGCTAAAGATGAGGCATACAAACGAGCTGAGCGTTGGATTGAACGGGTAGGATTGGCTGGATACGAACAGCACTTTCCTGCCAAGCTCTCTGGGGGAATGCAACAGCGCGTAGGGCTGGCCCGGGCGCTGGCCACTGATGCCGATATTTTACTAATGGATGAAGCCTTTAGTGCGTTGGATCCACTCATTCGTACGGATATGCAGAATATCTTGCTGGATCTTCAGGAAGAACTGCATAGGACAATTGTTTTCATCACCCATGATCTAGATGAAGCGCTCAAGCTGGGAGACCAGATCGCCATCTTGCGTGATGGTGGAATGGTTCAGCAGGGCACAGCGCAACAGATCGTGATGAAACCAGCAGACGATTACATCATGGACTTTGTTCGTGATATCAATCGAGCCCGTGTATTGCGTATACGTGGTGTGATGGCAAGAGAAGGATTGCCTGAAAATGCAGATGGAGCGATTCCGGAGCATATCTCGCTCGAAGATGCACTACCTCGATTGGCTTCCGCAGGTCATGAAGCAGTTCCTGTACAGAACAAGCAGGGTCAGGTCGTGGGCAGCATCACCGTAGAAGCTGTGATCCAGGCGATGATCCGTCCAGACCACGATAACCGAAACTAGTAAATCATCTGAGTCCAGCCCCTCAGATGACTCTCTCTTCAATGACCCGCTTTAACTGAAGGATCTCTCCTTTTAGCGTTCGCTGTTCTTCACAGCTTTCCAAAACCCAGTTGCAGGTTTTGATGATCGGCACCCAATTTGGTTTTTTGGGAGAGCGCTTTGGGTCGAGGTAACGCTCCAGCATGTAGGCTCTCGGACTGCTCCCATTCATCGTAATGTGCCAATATCCGCTTTGTTTTCCCAATTCTGCCAAGGTCCCGCCTGTAGCCAGTCGATAATAGCTCGTGGTCAATTCCAGCAAACGGCACAGATCCTCTCGCAATGTATCCGGATTTGATTTCTGCATTGGCAGCAGAGCCTTGTTTTCTAGAGGTAGGATCAAATCCGGAAGACTCTGCGCTTCGGATACTTCATTGAGAGTCCAGACCCATTCACGTTGCCCAGCAAAATCAAGTGAATGAACTGAAAGCTGACAGGGCCATTTCTCTTTGTCGTTAGATGCAAGGATCTGTTGGCTGACTGAGGGTCGAACTAGGTTGGAAATGGTGTTTTGAAAGAAGCCACCGAGGTCCTGTAGCAGCAGTTCTGTACCAACCAGGCCGGTGCGCTTCTCAAACCCTTGATTGACAAGAATGATCCGATCCTGCTGATCAGTGACTACGAGCGCAGTGTCAACTGTGTCAAATAGCCTCTCCATCCGCGTGTGTTCCTGAAGCAGTGAGATGCGCTGATGCTCCAACTCTGTAAGTGAGTCCTGCATTTTCAGTTGCTGGCCTAGGATCAACTGGGACTTGACCCTCATCCGTAATTCCACGGCTACCACTGGCTTGATCAGGTAATCGTTGGCTCCTAAGGTCAGTGACTTGTGAGTCATACGTTCCTGTTCGTTGGCGGTCACCACAAGAATCGGTAGCTCCTCAGACGAATATTCACTACGAATCTGTTCTATGGCGGCATACCCATCCAGATCAGGCATCATCAAGTCCAGGATCAACAGATCTGGTTCATCCGTTGTCAGATTTTCCAGCATGCTGTTGCCATTGGAATAGGTGATGATCTCCAGATCCAGACTTTCCAGAAAATTGATAAAGATTTCAACATTGAGATCTTCATCATCGACAATCACTACCTTGCCTTTGCCTCTAAAGGTTTGCTCTTCAGAATGGTTGTGTAAGGCATCTACTACTTCATCTTCATCTATTGGGTTACCCCCCCTCTTTTCTTCAAGAGAGCGTACTTCTGAGTCGACGACCAAAGGGAGTGTGAATGAAACAAGAGTCCCTTCGCCGAGTCGGCTACTAATCTGCAGTCTTCCATGGTGCAGCTCGACGATGTGCTTGGAGAGGCTTAGTCCAAGCCCCATCCCAGAAATACTGGCAACATTCGTCGCACGCTCATAATCTTTCTCGATTGTCTTCAGCTCCTCTTTAGGTATCCCAATTCCTGTATCTTCGACAGTCACCAGAATTTCTGAACCAGCAAGTCTGGATTTGAGCTGGATCTCTCCAACCTGGGTGTACTTCACTGCGTTGTTGATCAGGTTAAACAAGACCTGTTGGATTCGGTTCTCATCGACATTTATTTTAGGTAAATTGTCCGGAATCTGTGCCTTCAGACTCAGTTGTTTGCGTTCAATTGCTGGATTGACCAAAGGGAGCATAGTCTGGAAGATCTGTGAGAAATTTGCTGGACGCCGCTCCAGCTTCAGTTTCCCATCTCGCATGTTTGTAAAATCCGTGATGTCCCCGATCAATTGATTCATTCTCCGCCCACTGTCGACAGCAACCTCTAGTTTTCGAACCACTGCAGCTGCCAGCCCCGCTTTCTTCTCCAGAATGCTCTCGCACATACCAATCATCCCGGCAAGCGGTGTCCGAAGTTCGTGGGAAGTACGGGCCAAAAACAGGTCTTTGTTGCGATTTTGAACTTCCAGGAGATGGGTTAGGCTACGCAGTCGTAACTCCCGGTCCTTGTAGAGGATGATCGACAAAATCAGTGGAATGACAGCTCGATAGTTCCCATCCCAGGCATCAAAGATTGGTGGGAGAATTCCTTTTACTGCCATGTTGGAGAGCATTGGCAGGGCGTAGATCACAGTGAAGGCAACCGTAAATTCTCGTAGATGACTTCTCTTCTTCCAAACAGAGATCAGCGCCATCACGCAATAGAAATAGACGAGAATAAATCCAAGAATGTTGAGCTGAAATGGGTTGTTGACAAAATCCAACAGGCTTTGCTGTTCAAAGGCCAGGAAGCCCAACGCCAGAAACATAATCATAAAAATGGTGAGAGCACTCTGAATGTGATTTTGAAACCGGATCTTCGCTAGGCCAGTTTCTTGGGAAATGATTTTCAGATAGGCGATTGTATTGATAGCGAGCTGAATACCGAACAATTTCAGATAGGCTTCGGAGTCAACGGAGAGTCCCATCAAAAGATAAATCTTTTTTTCCAGTAGCAGCCCGAAGAGTCCGTTGATAATCATAATCAACAACCAAAGCTGGTTCTGGTTCCAACCCACTAGCGCTGTGAGCAGGAAACTCAGCAGAAACAGCCCCGTCACCAGCCCAACTACTAAAATACGTAGTTGATAAAGATCTTCGAAGGCTGTTGCATCGTATATGGTAAAGCCTTGAACGATCCCACCGTATTGCCGTTTGACCAAAATCAGTACATCCATACTTAGATCATTCAGCTGGAAGGAATAGTGCTGAGAAAAAGGTTTTTTGGAAGGCCATAGTGGTTGAATTTCCTGACCTTGAGTAATCAGAAAGGCTTGGAATTCAATCAGGTTGAGAGTCTGAAATTCTAGAACTTTTGGAGTCTGCTGTTTCGGTAATTCTAGGTAGAACCAGGCATTCCCATGCTGCCATGCCATTTGATTGAATTCAGATGAAGTCCAATCTTTGAGCAAGGTGGGTTGTTGGAGTAGTTGCCTAGGCTGAAGGCTTTGCTGCTGATCGAGATAGTACTTTACCAATGGACGAATGCCATCGCTTTTGGTCTCTTTCTGACAGGAACCTAGGAAGAGCCCCGCTATCAAGAAAATTAATACGAAAGATAATAGTTTGGTGAGCGCAGTCAGCATGGTTTACTAAAGTGGAAATCTAAAGATTCACTGGTTGATCAAAAATTTTATGTTCAGCGATATCTGCTGCAGGTGCAACACCGTTCTCCAAAATGCTCCGATATTCTCCTAGCAAAGTACCCAAAAGTTACTAAGGTCTTTCGAAAGGCAATTCTTAAGTCTGTCAAATAATTTGATTGGTGAGAAGGAACTCAAAATATCAGCGATTAACTTAACAATTGTGAGGATTGGGTGTCTCAAATAGAAGAAAGTCAGCTGCTTAAGGAAGAAGAGGAATTTTCAGAGAAGGATTCCCTATGGCTGTTGTTACTTGGCTTGAGCGTGTTGTTTGGAGCTTTTCTGTTCTGGCTCTTTTTCTATCGCTAACCTATGGTGAATAGCTTTCAAATTCAAAGTTATCCAGTGCAGTAGAAGAAGAATGTAAATGCCAAAAAAAATCTTAGTTGTTGATGACGAGGAATAGATTCTCGAAACGATGTACGAGTTACTAGTCCCATCTGTCACAGCCCCCGATCAGAAGCTTGGAAGCATGACAGAAATTCTATTTCCGAGTATGATGGATTATCAGCCAAAGTACTATCAGGATTACAAGTTGAGGGTAACTGTCACTTTCTGCGCAAGCCCTTCAAGACCACAGCAGTCAAAAAATTCGTTGATTCCCTCTCTCAAGGTCCATCCGTTCGTCCTGAGCAGAAGCCTTCTCAAGTATCGATCTCACATCTAAAATCTGTAGTTGAACCCGATAAACTTTGCGAAAAATTGAACAGAGTCCTTAGTCAACACGGGATTCGTTCTATTCGTTTTGTTCGGTCTGATCAAAAGATTGTGCAGGAATGTCTGGCTTATCCAGACCATTACCGGAATCTGGTGACAGAAGTCCGATGGATCGAAGATTGTTCTTTCAGTGATCAAGAGATAGCTCAACAAGCCTACCACCAGTTGATTTTTCAGAAGGCTTTGGATCAGGTTCCCAACAGTCCCAAGCAATTTGCTTACAGGATGTTTGAAAGTTAACCCCTAAACTCAGCATTCTAATTGTCCAAGATGAGCCAATTTTGCGAGAAGCTGCTCCATTGTTCGGGAGACAAACAGAACTATGAGCCATGGCTGTTGAGACAATCATTTGGACTTCAAGAGTCATAGAACTTTTCAGAGGGAGTAGTTGAAATGGTCATTCAGGAAGTACAAGAGTTGACCAGTGCGCACACTGCTGTTGGCCTATATCTTTGAGCAGGTAGATGTGGCGGCTAACGGTCAGGAAGCCCTCAATCACTAGTAGAGAATAGCTACGATATTGTCTTTACAGACTTGAGCATGCCAAGGATGAGTGGTTTTCAATTGATTCAGAAGATGCAACAGCAATTTCTACAGCAACCGATCATTGTAATGAATGCTCATGATGATGATGTATTGCGGCAGGCACTGGGAACCTACAAGATTGATTATCTGATCAAGCCAATCATTTTTGAAGAATAACTGAAGGTTGTGGTTCCAATTTGCCAAAGTCTTCAATTCGAGAGTCAAAGTTATTAAAAGGCAAAGCACGTGAAAGCTAAGTTTTAAGGAGATCATAGCTCGAGTAGCGTGGAGTTGCTAAACCAAGTGCATTTCTCAAAACTTTGTATAGACTGTGCAGGATCATTGAGAAATAGTTTGTTCTCTTTAAAGCGCATTCCATGAAAAAAGAAGATCTTCAACGACTGAAAGATACAGGAAATTGTCCTGGAGGGAATTTGCGCGGTGTGGATCTTGGAGGAGCCAGTTTGCTAGAGGCTGTGCTGCGGGAAACTGATCTTTCTCAGGCAAACTTACGAGGAGCCTTACTTCGCCGAGCCATTCTGGTTCAAGCCAATCTGCGAGAAGCCAACCTGCAGGAAGCCGACTTGAAGGGTGCTGATCTGGAAAGTGCGGATCTCTATCGGGCTGATTTATTCAAGGCAATTCTGGAAGATGTGGACCTTCAGGATGCAAATCTGGATCAGCCAGATCTCCGAAAAGCAATTTTGGTCAAGGCCGACCTGAGAGGAGCCAATCTGTTTAGGGCTAGAATGCAGAGCGCAGATCTTTCTGAAGCTGATCTGTACCGTGCCGACCTGGAGAAAAGCGATTTACGTGATGCCAATCTTTACAAGGCTGACCTTCGGGAATCAAACTTACAGGGTGTAAACTTGCAGGGAGCCAATCTGCAGGGAGCTGACCTGGAAGGAGCCAACCTCTTCGAAGCTGACTTGTCAGAAGCAAATTTGGAAGGCCTCAGCCTAGAGCGCACGAACTTGGAATCAGCCAAGTTCTTCAAAACCATCATGCCTAACGGGCAATCGCACACCAAAAAGTAGCCAATTACGTAATTATCTACTCCTTAAGGGAAGAATTGTCAGCTAGCCTGGATGAGAGAGCTCTCAATCTCCTAATTTCCATTATATTTCCAAATACGAAGAATTCCTCACCCACCAATTACATGGTCCCTCTTCTCTCACTAGTCGAGGGTTTTTCAGATTACGCTAATCTAAATTCCTCTTCACTCAGCGATAGTTGTAAGACAGTACTATTTTGAACCTCTCCCTCAGGCCAGATGAAGAGATTCTTCAAGACATCCAACGTTCACAATTTATTTCATTTCCAGTACGTTCTCACCCATCACTTTTTGTAATCTTTCCTCAACTAGAACGATTATGATTTCTAATGTTGACCGTCCGCTACGGTCGGTCCGCTACGATTGTCTATTTTTGAGTGTCAGTAGAAATTTCATCCAATTCCGGAGTCTGCTTTTGGGAACAGGACAATAGGGAAATTACGGAAGTCAATCAAATTTTAATTTTTGCACCGAAATTCTCCCCCTGATGCTTTCTAGCCCAGCAGTCGTGTTCCGAAATTCTCCTACCAGATGGCAGAAGTAATCTGTAGATACAAAAATAATACGTCTACCCCTCACCGTCATCTGAAGATTTTTTACTAAATAGATATTTTATCTTCTCTCTTGCATGAGAAACATCAATCTGGAAACCGAAAGTCAGGATGGGAAAAATGGATCGCACACTCATTTTTGTAGACAGTAAGTATTACCGAGGAAACTGTCGACGAATTCAGGACCGTTATGAGGTTAAAGGACCAGTAAAATTGAATTACAATGAGGAAGACCAAATGGTCAAATTATCTAATTTGAGCAGAGGAGGATGCCGACTCATTGCAAGTCATCATTGCAGACCACAAGCTAACATACACCTCACTTTCCTAATACCATCCAAGATCAACCAGAAACAATTGCAGGTCCAGTCCCCAATTCTCGCCAGAGTAGTCCGCTCTCATCAAACGCCACACGATAACTACATTATCAATATTCAATTTCGTGGGGCATTGCTCAATAATCATGGTGTGGATGAGTTGATTGAGCGGAACCTCGATAAAAAACTTATTGATTATCGTGTGTAGAAAAATTGCGAGTTACTACAAGTGAACAATGAGTTATCTATTTTGATTTTGAATCTATCTATTTTATCAGCTTTAAAAGTAACTTCTGATGGGTAGGGGTAAGTATGTACGAGATATCTAGAAAACAAGGAAAAGAGCGTCGTAAAATCGTTTTTCCTGCACGGCTCCATGTTCGTGACATTACAGAAGATGTAGTGGGCTTAGACATCGCGCAAATGGGATGCCGAATCAAGTCGAGATATCGACTAAATATACTTTCAAAGCTGATACTAGAATTTTATATCCCTTCAAAGAAAGAAGAAGGTAAGTACATTGTCGGGGACCCAATGGGTAACGTAATTGTTCGTTGGACAAAGCCAAGCAAACAGGAAGGATACTTCATTCTTGGTCTAGAGTTTGGTGCAGAACCAAGAGAAAATCATGGAATCACTGAACTACTTGGAGGAAGAAGATGCGACACAGCAGAAAAATTGAAATGTCAAAACAGTTCATTAATGGGCCACTACGCAGAATGTTTTGCGTGCGGGCAAAAAAGTATCCGACAGTACTCACTGAAAAACAGGGCAGTTCACATTCAAAACAATATTTTTGGTATTCCAACCTATAGTGAGCCTGTACCTGGATTGGATCCGATTGATTACAATCTGCTTTACTTGACAATCTGTCCAAATTGCCACTTCACAGCTCCAGGCGATGAGTTTTTTAAAATAAGCAAAGAGGACGAACCTTATCATCATACTTTCCCATCAGCCAAATTTTCTGAAAAATGGTCAGAGGTACAGGCAGAATTGAGTGAAAAATATGAAAAATTGAAAGACAATATTGATGGAGAAGAGAGGTCAATTGACCAAGCTTTATTGAGCTATGAGTTGGCAACTAGAACTTTCGAAACGCTTTGTGAAGTCAATCCAACTAACGGCGCTTTTGTGGGACTTCTTGCAATGATTCGAACTCGCCATTCCCAGGTGTGTATTACCTATCCAGGTGATTCTCCGGAAAAGGGAAAAGAAAGAGCCTATGAACTATTGTTAGAAGCTCAAAAGGACCTAGATGAAAATTTTGAAAAATTGGATGAATTGCAAAGTCTACTTGCTACACAGCTACTGATAGCAATTTCAATTTATTTTAAGGATATTGATATAACGGGTAAATATATGAAATATTTGGATCGGTTTGATTCTAGAGAAAAGCCTGACGAAGATAGTCAAATTGGTAAAACTTTGCTTCAAGTTAGAACAAACGTGGAAGAACTCTATAAAAAGCGACATGAATATCACAAGGATCAACTAAAAACCTTTTTGCCACTGTAGATTCGCAGAATTATAGATGGCACAGGCGTATCTCTGCAACACCATTTATGGACTAAATAGCCAAAACATGAAGTACGCTCTCATTTTGATAATCTGCTGTTGTTTGTTCATACTTGTTGGTTGTGAGAGTGGCCGCAACCCAGTAGATGGTGTAGTAGTCTATGACTTCGATTTCGACCTCGATCCTGATGTTGATGTAGACTTAGGAGGCGGCGGCGGCGGCAGTGGTGGTGGTTTTGGTGGAAATCCACCTGGGACGCTTCCACCAAGGGGATCAGTTGCCTGCAATACTGCAGGACTGGGTGGTCTGCATCAATTGAGTTTCTTCAAAGATGCTCGACAAAAAAAGTTGCTGGAAATGGCAGGATTTGGCGGCTTATCCTTGGACGGGTCAGCCAATGCCTATGTTGTTGAAACTTCTACAAACAATGAAAGCAAATTGGTGAAATATGATCGTTCAGGAAAACATGTGTGGCAAAGAGAGTTAGGCCTTGTAGATGAAAAGCTAAGCATCGGGATCCATGCGGACCAATTCGGCAGGGCTTCTGCCTACTCCACTAGGCTTTCTGGGGCTATAGGATCTGACGCAGATGTAGAAATCATACGTTATGATTCTAAGGGCTTAGAAAAATGGAAACGCACAATCAGTTCCCCAATGGATGATGTTGCATTTGGAGCAGGCATTGATAACGATGGAAATTTTTTAGTTGCCGGATTCACCAAAGGCACCTTGGAAAATTACGTAGCTGGCTCTCATAATGTATGTAATATCCTAGATTTAGGAAGCGGTAATCAAATTGTGCTAAATGAAGAAGACGCTAATAAACATTATAAGCTTTGCGATAAGAATTCACTTACAGATACAGATTGTAGTAGCGCGACTTACAGCGTAAAGACTTCTGATAATCAAAGCGCCCATGGAAAACCACTCCACAAAACAACATTTTTCGCGAATACAAATTATCAATTCATGGCGATTACATTACATGCTAACCAACACGGTGCAGACAACATAACAATCACAAGATCATCAGATAATTGTGAGAAAACGTTTGAGTTGGTAGTCAACAGAAAAAATGATGATCCACTCACAAACAGTGCTCACGACACAAATCGGTTCATAAACGCAGGAGATAATTTCACATGCGACCATGCAAATGACTGTCTAGATAGTGTTCTTAACTCAGTAGATGCTGGCTTGGTAGGTAATAACACTCTCACTAACATAAGTTCGGATAATTGGAGTGTTTCTGAGATTGAAAGTACTTATTCTGATAACAATACAGTGGTAATTACTACAAATGGCCGTTGGTGGTTCCAGCCAGATAGGAATTTCAACGGCCGGCAGTACTTCTCTGTCAAAGTTTTTGATAATGATGGTCACAGCCAAGATAAAAGAATTTGTGTAGCCTCTGTGACACATCAGAGTGACAATAGCACACCCATTTTGCGGTGCCAGAATCAGTTAGCAGATACTAACGACAATTTATTTACTTATTCAATCAACGAGGGAGACAATCTAACTAAAACAATTTACGCTCACGATCAAAATAATCAGCCGATCGATTTCAGAATATTGGAAGGATTTAACCCAAGCTACGGTTCTATACAAAGTGGAAGTCCTACGTCTGTTTTAAATTCAGCTGGGAAAACCTGCTTTGACAACAGTAGTGATATACACTTATACAATTGCGGATCGACAGAAAGGATCGATTACCGGCCAGATTATCAGCAATATGAGGATTATGGTTACGCACGAATAAAAGAACCAGACAATTCTACTGATAACATCACTCAATGGCAATATAAGCACTCACTCAATCCGAATGATTATTCTGACTATGTAACGAATAACAGCATACATAAGTATTACGAATTTAAAGTTCGATTTACCGACCAAACAGGTTTCTATAACGATGCAATAATTCAAGTCAAGGTACAAGCAGTCAATGACACTCCGGTGACCTATGACAATAACACCTTAGCATCAGAACATGTAGAAGCAACGGATATTCCCGCGCCACTAGATATGAGCTATGTCGATTCCAACTGCAGCGATGGGTACTGTGACAACTGGAATAATATTGCAAATGAAAGAAACAAAATAATGCTCCAGGGTTCAGACATTGAAGATACGATTGACAATTTAACTTTCTATTTCAATGGTACTTCTTGTACAAAATCAACTTGTTCTATTGATGGAACAAATGGATCTAGTGGTTTCAACAATCGAAACAATAGACAGCTTGTGATCAATCCAAACAATGATTTGAGTTACGCAGTATATACCGATCAACGGCAATTTAAGGTACATGACGGCGGAAAATATGGTGTCTATAATAATAGTGGCAGTCTAGTGCAATCTAGTAATGTCAAGCATTCAGGAAGAAAAACAATTAGTCTCGTACTTTTTGGACTAAATGATCAGCCTGTTGCAGACAATGTTACCGCTAATTTTAGTGAAGGAATAACAGGTTCAATTACGTTGAGAGGGTCTGACGAAGACCGGGATGACAAAATCAGTCACTTCACAATTACCCAGATCCCTGATTCAAGATACGGTCAACTTCTCAAGACAGATAATTCTATTGTTGCAGTGGGTGATAACATTTCAGCATTTGACAATAACACAGCATCAATCCTCTTCGTTGCTAGTGATAATCTGAGCACAGGTAACAACACTGTTACTTTCAAATACACAGCTACAGATAATTCCTCCACTACTAAAACTGACTTGAGACAACCTGATCAAATCTATAACGAGCCCAAGATTTCTGACAACGCAACTGCAACATTACAAATTTTTGGTGCTAATGATCGGCCAACAGCTGGAGCAGTTTCTGATAGCGTGGTGGAAGATTCTCCGAAAGGAATAACCCTCTCATTTTCAGATATTGATCAAGATGATAGTGCATTTCAATACACTATTACGTCCCTAATTACTCATGGAAATATTCACAACGGAGGTACTTTACTAACCAGCAGTAATTTACCCTACAATTTGCCGGCAGGAACGAACTCGGTCACTATCACTCCACTTCAAACACTGGCTAAAAACCAAGTTTATTCAGACAGTTTCAACTACACAGTTACTGATAATTCTTCCACAGTCGTTTTGGGCCAGGAGACTCATGAAGACAAAACATCTACCGCTAGTACTGTTAGTCTTACGATTACTGGTGCCAATGACGCCCCAGTTGCTAATAACGCAAATCAAGGAAATTTTGCATACGGGCAAGCAACCAAAACCTTTTCATTAACTGGCTCAGATATAGATGGCGACAGCATTAGTTACGTTCTCAACAAAAGCCCAACGTATACGCCAGTCACTAGTTTCAATCAATCGAATGGAGCAGTAAGCCTTAGTACTCATAGCTTCACAATTCCTAATATTGCTTTTAGAGAGAACCTAGTGTTTCAGGTCAAGGATGTGCACAACGCCCTTTCAGAAAATGCAACTATAACCTTCGATGCACTTGGTCCAGGTTGTGTTGCTAGCACTACTGCGAGTCCTCAACAAACAGCAAAAAACCTGGTCAACACAGATGCTTTCCTGACCAAGTATGACCCAGATGGTACACATCTCTGGACACGTCAGGTTGGTTCAGCTGGTGAGGATGTCAGTATGGGTACTGCTTCGGATTTGTTGGGTAATACTTTTATGGCTGGCTACACACAAGGTGAACTAATAGAAAACAATAGTGCAGGTGGACTTGATGCTTTCCTGGTCAAATTTAGTAGTTCTGGCAAGGAGCTTTGGCGCCGACAGTTCGGTTTATCTGGAGATGATGTGGTTCTCGCTCTGACAGCTGATGAAGAGGGAAGTGTTTATTTGACTGGCCAGACCAGTCAAATTTTGGCTGGGCATCAGAGCGCTGGAGGTGTCGATCTATTTGTAGCAAAGTTTGATATTGGAGGTAGGCTTCAGTGGAGTCAACAGTGGGGAACAGGTGGACATGATCTGGGGGCAGAAATTTCTGTAGATGTTCAGGGTCAGCTGAATTTGCTGGGCCTGAGGGTGTCTGAGACACAAAACACCGAGGTAGAATACTTTTACACTCGCTTGGATGCATCGACAGGCGATATATTATGGACATTACCACTCAAGACAGAAACTCCAGATGCCTCTGGGTTGGCTTTAGATTACACAGGTAATGCTTTCTTAGTGCATCCACTATCTCCAGAAATTAACTCAAACAATAGACCTTTCTCAGAGTACCGCCCAAATTAATTTGTTGATTTGTGATCGGGACGTCCTCTCAGTCAGAAAATCAGCCAGTTTTTGGATCCCCACTGGAGATTTGATAATGATATGACTGTACACAGTAGTTCAAATATCAAAATATACCTGCTTACTTTTCTGCTTCCTCACTTATTTAACTGTTCCTTGATGGGCTTGGAAGATGAGGAAAGTACTGTGGACACAACCCCCCCAGTTCCTCTAACCGCACTTTATGGAACTTGGAACTCTAGTTGTACCAGTGGAAGTCCCTATCAAACGGAAACACTTCAAGTCGTTGGATTCGATCTGACATTGGATTCAATTACTTTCGATGAAAGTTCCTGCAGTTCTGCCAGATACTCCGTGAGGAGGAACTACTCGAATCTTGTCGGCGGTTCATCTCCTCTGATTTTGCCTAATGGATCTGTCGGCTACACAATGAACAGTCGGCTGAAAGAATTTAGTGTGACTCCCCTGACCAGTGAAGCCACAGAAACAATGAATAATACGGTTTATTGTGGTATTGCTAGTTGGCAAGATAACCAATCATCGAGTGTTGCAGGCAGAAACTGTGGCTCTGGAACAAATCCAGTGCTTAATGCGTTAGTTAAAGATATGTATAGCTTAGTAGGTACTGTCCTTTACATTGATAGCAGCAAAAAGTCTTACCAAAAACAACCCTAGCAATTTTATCGAGATTGCCTGATCCTACAGTTGCTAGTGTTGAGGTCTCTGTCCCTGAATCATTTTCTCGGTTGTTTCTCGGAAACAACTCCTCAACTATGTTTCGAGAGGTTTCTCTCAGATTCTCACTAGTTGTAGAGTATTCCCTTTGAGTTTTTCATTACTTTGATAGCTGATTGAGTTATGATGTTGTTTCTTTTAATAAAAATTTTCAAAAACTAATTATCTAGTCTCTCTGCTTCAGCTATCGCCGATCAAAACTCTTTCTAGGGAAGCTGCTTTTTAAGAATTCATTCTCCATCAAAATATTTGTGCATCAACTTGGATAATCGAATTAATTGCTTAAGTGCAAATGTCGATTGAAGTTTGTTGCTGATATCTCTTGGATTGAACTAGGACCGTGAATAAACAGCAGATGCTTTCTCAGTACATGAAATAATTCTGGTGGCAGTAAGTGTGCATCGAGTTTCTGGGGTTGCGAGTGAGAAGAATCTTGGTTCGCTTTAGGGTGGCAATTCATGCTTTGTAAGTATTGGTGACACTTTTTTGCTCACTAGAAAGTGAAAGACCGGCTTGAGTGCCAGTCTCTCAGACCCATTCATGTTGTCCGCTACGAACAAGACTCGTATCTCCTTCACTTTCTTCTGGCTAGTATTCCCATATCTTTTTAGCAGTGCCAAACAGAATTGAATCTAACTGTTTTGTAACCCGCTACAAACAAATTAGAAAACTCTGAAGAGTGATTTTTATTTTGATTGCAAGCTAACAACAAATCCTGATTCAGAGTTGCTGAAAAAAGATAAAAACATTTTCCCTGTCACTTCAAAATCTGCCGAATTGTTCCGTCAAAATATTGGCGGTTTTTGAAATACAGTAACTCAGCTAAGACAAATGGATTTGGCTTACCAGGGTATCCACCACATTTTAAATGGGAAGAAATCCACAGTCCTTTTTTGGCTCTGGGCTTTGAGTGTGGCTTTCTGTGCAGTTACTTCAAACGCTCAGGAACCAGCAGAGCAACGAAAGTGGATTGGCTGGGGGGCGGCTTATGGATCTTACGAACAAGATGATCTGAAGGCTGAGGAGATGGAAGGGATAACACTAGAATTGATGGCATCCCACCGTTCCTTCCAAGATGCCATGGTACTTGGCAAAGCTCTCCTAGATACTCGCTTTGAGCACCATTTCCTAGATGATCAAGGACTCTATCATAGTGTTAAGACCCGTGTAATTCATGGATACTACTCAATTGGCTTTGGTAAATCCATGGAAGTATTGAAGAGTGTGGAGCATGATTTGATTCAAATAGGAGGAAGTTTAGAGTTAATAGGTGGTTTCGGCATTCTTCAATTTGATAAACTTGAGAGAAACGCACTGGGTGAGGTAGTGCACTATGGTGAGCGATTTGGAACAGATTTCCTGGTTGGCTACCAACTTTCAATATACGCAGACTTCGACAATGCTTGGACTGTAGGAGTAAAATCAGCTTTTTATCGAAATACACTTTACGTCGATTACGAGGAGGTGGAGGGCAGACTAAACCATATTTACTCCAATATGTTTTTCATTGGGACAAAACTCGGTGCAGTTGATTGCGTGCCAACACGTTATGTCATCTGCAAGTAAAGAATTGGTTTTGATTGGATTTATTTTTTCTATAAAGTTTGATTTTACTCTAGTTTAATAAATTTGGCTCCTGACAAGTCCCCAATTTCTGTCAATAGCTTAATCTGAATTAGCCTTCCCATCGGCTTCACGCAAGTGAGAGCTCAAAATTATCCTATTTAAGATGTAAACTACATTAAGGCAGACATTGGTTTCAAATTTATAATAAAAATTATATTTTAATGAAATATTGAGCAGTTGGTTTTGCAGTGATTCTCTTTCTTGAAGTGTTACATGATAATGATATTTTTGGTAAAATATTATAATTAGTTCTAATTTCCTTGTGAAAACCGATTCTAAAACCTAACTAATGAGGCATGATTATTTCAGGAAATTGATAATGGTTACTCTTTGCTGACTTCAAAACACAATGTTTCCAGAAAATGAAACATGTCGTTGATCCAATTTACGCTTACATACTTGATACGCCTTTGCTGATAGATTCCTTAGAATATCTACTCAAACATCGGCTTGCGCAAGATGCAAAAATTGGGACCTCAGCTTTGCGGTATCAGCAAATGATCAAGGTAATACCTATGTGACTGGGTTCACTCAGGGAGTTCTTTATGGAGATTCCAGCGCTGGAGGCTTAGACGCGTTTTTGATCAGGTTTGGCAGTCAGGGTCGAGAACTGTGGCGTAGACAGTTTGGTTCTATTGGAGATGAGACAGGTGTTGCGATCACTACTGATGAAGAAGGAAGTGTTTATTTGACAGGCCAGACTGATGGAAATCTTGGAGAGTTCACAAACGAGGGAGGAAAAGATCTATTTGTTGCAAAAGACGATTCATTAGGCTCACAGCAATGGCTCACCCAGTGGGGTACAGCTGGAGATGATCTTGGAATCAAAATTTGGATGTACTTGTTCGCCTGAATCTATTGAGTCTGATAGCGACTAACAATAATTCTGTTGAATCCCAACCTTATTTCAGTCGATTCGACCCTAAAACTGGAAAGCAACTATGGAATCTCCCAATGGAAACACCCAACTCAGAAAACCAGGTTCTCGCTCTGGATTACACGGGAAATGCCTTTCTGATTGACACACCAGTGATGATGTCCAATGCTTTCGATTCTAGTTTGGTCCTAGAATATCGTCCTAATTCCCATCCGTAGACAATCCCACACCGTTTCCATTCTCAGCAAAACCACTTTTCTGATAATTTGTTAAAAAGATAAAAGTATAAATTGATTTAACGATTATATTGTGACAAAATATTTACATATAAGTATATTAATAATATTTTCTAGTTTACTCTTGTGAGATGTGATCTTGATAAGTAAGCATTTAGGCATGGATATTTCAATTTAACCTTTTTCGGAAATATTTCCGCAAGAATTCTTGACTGACAAAAAAACCAACAGTAACTCACTCATCCCACCAAGGGTTAACTGAAAGAGTTCTTGGACTGCGCATGGAAGCGACAAGTTATTCAAGGAAGCCTCAATACTATCCTGAAATGACATCGACCCTGGTTGAGCAATCTAGCCTTTGGGTCAACGATGTTGGAGCTTTTGATGAAGTCGCTACTGATCGTTCTCAGTTTGTTAATTACGCTGGTCCTCACAGGCTGTAAGGAAGGAACTATCGTTTATGACGTAGAATTTCCGCGTGCCGATAGTCCAGATGCTCAACCGAAACGCATTGCTTCAGCCAGGTTGGAAGAGTCAGCCCGAAAGCTGACTCTTCCAACCTGGCTGAAAATGCTGGCACCGTCTTAATCAATGCCACCCTAAACAAGACAGCCGCTAGCACCACGACAGTTCTACTTTCTCTCTCCGGCAGCGCCACGCTGAACACCGACTACAACATCGATAACACGACCATTGAGATCCCAGCGGGTTCGCTGACCGCTAGCACGACCCTACGCAGCCTGGATGATCTGATTGATGATGATGCCGAGACCATCGTGGTGGAGATCTCCTCGGTTTCTGAAGGGGATGGAGCGACCGAAGACGGTGATCAGCAGAAGATGGTGACGATCACCGATGATGAGGTAGCGCCAGCGGTTACGCTGGCTGCCTCAGCCAGTAGCTTTCCAGAGAACGCAGCCAACCCGGCGGTGACCCTGACGGTTTCAATGACTGCAGCGGCAACAAGCAATACAACGATCCTGCTGGGAGTCTCCGGGACAGCTACTGCTGGAGGAGTTGATTACAGCATTGGTAGTACTACCCTGGTGATCCCTGCCGGATCAACCAGCATCACGACAACGCTCAGCAGCAATGATGATCCGTACTACGATGACGGTGAGACGATTATCGTCGAGATCAGCAGTGTCAGCGGGAGCACTGCTGTCGAGAGCGGTAGCCAGAGAGAGACGATCACCATCAATGACGATGAGGCTCAGCCGACGGTGAGCCTGACAGTAGGATCGAACAACTTAACGGAAGCAGCGGGCGCGACGAACAACACCAGCGTGACGGCCACGCTGAGCTACGTCAACAGCACTGCGGTGAGCATCAACCTATCATTGATTGGCACAGCCAGTGACCCGGCTGACTATGGCATCGGTACAACTAGCCTGACGATACCCGCTGGCAGTACAACAGCGACGACGACAGTGACGACCCAGAATGACCTGATCTCAGAGGGCACCGAGACGGTGATCATCGACATTGGCTCCGTTAGTGGTGGCGACAGCGCGGTGGAAGCCTCACCAGCTCAGCAACCAACCATCTCGATCACCGATGATGAGGCCAACCCAAGCGTGACCTTGTCGACCTCGACCAATTCACTCAATGAGACTGGAGCTGGGGACAACGCTACGCTGACGGTGACCATGAACCCAGTAGCTTCAAGCGCTACGACAGTGACGCTCGCTCTTTCAGGCACAGCCACTGGTGGGGGCAGCGACTACAGCATCGACAACACAGTCTTGACGATTGCCGCTGGAGTGGCCACAGCTACAGCGACGATCAGGGCTCAGGATGATCCCTATTATGACGATGGTGAGACGATCATCGTTGACATCAACTCAGTCAGCGGGGGTAACAGCGCCACAGAGTCCGGGACCCAGCAGGAGATACTGACCTTCAACGATAATGAGATCCAACCGACGGTGAGCCTGACGGTGGATAGCAACAGCATGGGTGAGACAGGTGGTTCAGTCACTCTGACGGCCGCGCTGAGTTATGTCAACAGCGCCAGCACGAGCGTGACGTTGGGGACTTCAGGGACCGCAGTGGGAGGAGGCACCGACTTCACACTTAGCTCGAGTACGATCACGATTGCCGCCGGTAACACGACAGGTACGGCGACCCTAAGTAGCGTGGGGGATTCAATCAGTGATCCAACTGAGACCGTGATTGTGGATATCACCAACGTTAGTGGGGGTGACAATGTCACTGAGGCTACTCCAGCCCAGAGGCAGACAGTGACGATCACCGATGATGAGGCTTTGCCGGTGATCAGCCTGAGCAGCTCAGCGAGCACAGTCAGTGAGGCCAATGCCTTGGTGACGCTGACTGTGACAGCGACTCCGGCCTCTTCTTCTGTCATCACAGTCAACTTGGCTGAGACCGGTACAGCCAGTGGGGGTGGGGTGGACTACAGCCTGGGAGCGGGAGTGCTCAATATCAGCGCTGGTAGTACGACGGCAACAACCAGTATTACCGCCGTCGATGACGGGATCTATGATCCAGCTGAGACGGTGATCATCGACATTAGCTCGGTCAGTGGCGGCGGTGCGACGGAGTCTGGGAGCCAGCAAGAGACAGTGACGATCACCGATGATGAGGGAGCCCCTACGGTGAGCCTGTCGGTAGATAGCAACACTGTCTCTGAAGGAGATGGTGTTGGAGCTAGGACGGTGACAGTGACATTGTCAAATACCGCTTCGGATAATGTCACAGTGGGACTTTCCACTTCAGGGACCACCACGGGGGGTGGGGTAGACTACACGCTCAACAGC
>AGAU01000427.1 GCA_000224765.2 SAR324 cluster bacterium JCVI-SC AAA005
TGCCTGGTGCCGTGGCCAAAACCTCTGCTTTTGCACTTAACAATGTCACATTACCATTTGTCTTGAATTTGGCTGACAAAGGATTGAAAGAAGCTTCTTACGATAACTCGCATTTTCGTCAAGGATTAAATATCCATGCAGGAAAATTGACTTGCTCGGCTGTTGCTAAAGCTCAGAATAAGCAATTTATCCCGGTACTCGAAGCAATTTAGTTCCTCTCCAAAAAGAAACCTTTGAGGGAATAGATGCGATTAGGGACTATTCGAGCAAGCTACTGCTGAACAACTATGCTGTCAAGCCTCAGGATGATTTATGAGGCTTTAGTGATCTACTGTATCTTTCTGAGGCTCGCTCCAAAAATTAACCTGATTAAGTGAGGAGCAATGTTTTCTTACCAAAAGCTCTGAGAGCTCCACTATTGGGCGCGGCATGCTAGTCATTACAAGGCAGCTTTAACATAAAAACTCTCTCCACAGCGATTCTGAGCACCCTCAGGACTATGTTTATTTTCTCTCAGCCTACTATGTTTGCTCAGTTCAAAAATAGTTCATTTGTTAATGGTAAGTGCTTTAGTTTCCTCCCGTGTTGCAAGGCCTTACATTAGACACTGTAACTGAGAGAAGTGACTTGGTTACTAATACGATAATTATCTACAGAGGCCGCCCATACTCCCTAGCAAATTAAGGTAAATAATATATTTATTATTTTGGCGATAGAACTGTTGGTTTCAAATGGTATGGGGCAATAGTTGGAGTTAGATTTAATCCAGACAATTATGAAACTGAAGTACCAGTTGGATGATTTAAATTTTCTCTGTGTGTTTTGATGGCAATTCCAACTCCCGCAGCAATAATCACTACCATACCGAGGATCGTCCATTGATCTGGAAGATGGTCAAAAAAGAGCCAACCCAATAAAGCCGCCCAGACAATGTGCACCCAATTGGCAGGTGCAATCAGGGAAGCTGGCGCGTACCTATAGGCAACTGTAAGAAGAAAGTGTGCAGAAGTGAGGATTATTCCCAGCAAGGCGATTAAACCAGAATCAATCAAACTGGGTAAGTAACCCTCCCAAGTAGAGAGTGCCAGCAAACAGGAGCAAAGCGTACTGACCAGAATGGAGTGAAAAAGTAGAGCATGGCTAGTCTCTGTGTGGGAAAGAACTCTCGTCATCAAGTGAAAAATAGCTGTAAGTATTGCCGTCAGTAAGGCAAAGGTGACGCCCAGAGTATCTAAACCTCCACCTGGTCTCACGATTATCAAAACCCCTGCAAAACCAAATACAGCACAACCCCAATTGAACAGGCTTAGCTTCTCCTTCATCAGGGGGATAGAAAGGATCATTACCAAAATCGGAAACGAATAGAGAATGGAAATCGTCTCACCCACAGGCATAAGCCGTAGAGCATGGCCTATCATTAGCGAAGCTAGTACTAAGATCAGTCCTCTAAGAAGGACCCAGCGAGTGCGCCTAGTTTGCCACAGAGTTCTACCCATCACGGGCCAAAAGAAAGTAAGAATCAGCATCAGGCTTACCAGATAGCGGATAGCCATGACCAACTCAACTGGGTAACGCGTTGCTAGATGCTTGGTCAGTACATCACTCGAGGCAAAAAGAAAAACTGTTCCAATTACGATCGCAAAGGCTGTGAGAGGTCGATTCTCTAAACGGGGAGAAGTGTCGGACATTAATTCAATTAGCCGGCGAGGAGATGCAAAGGGAGGTAGGATTCAGTTTGTATTGGATCCCTTTGACAAGAATATTAATTACTTATTGGGCGCTTGGTAAGCAGAAACCACC
>AGAU01000426.1 GCA_000224765.2 SAR324 cluster bacterium JCVI-SC AAA005
ACCCCCCCCTTCAATTCTTACCTCCCCTGATTGATTTTCATCCGAGCCCAATTTCCTATCGAGGAGTATCCAGATGAACGCATCTCCAAATCTGACCTTCAAGCAGCAGAGATTTGTCGAAGAATACCAGGTCGACGGTAATGGATCACAGGCTGTTCTTCGGGCAGGTTACCAGACCAAGCATCCGGCGGAAATGGCGTATGGACTACTAAGAAACACTAAGGTCAAGCATACCCTCCAGGATGCTCAGAACGCCCGTAGTGAGCGTTTGCAAATGCGGGTAGATTCGACTGTAAAGCAGTACATCGAACTGAAGGACAAGGCGCTGGCAGCTTGTGACTATCAGACATCACTCAGAGCACTAAATCAGCTAGTAAAGCACCTGAAAATCTTCGAGCACTATCATGCGGCACCCTTGCTGGAAGCGATAGAGAAAAACCC
>AGAU01000425.1 GCA_000224765.2 SAR324 cluster bacterium JCVI-SC AAA005
GTTTCTGAAGAGAAGATCTGCGGCAGCCTTGGGGTAATCATTGGGGACCTGCCACTGCCACCTTCGACCTAATTTTACCTGTTCATTCGGTTGAAGGTATTCAACCCAGCCCTTGTTGACCATGGCATTCATACACTTGTGTAGTTTTTCACTCTCTTCGGAGACATTTGCCAGGGCGGTTTCCAGTTGGGCTCTAGAGAATTTAGTCAGTTGCAGAGGAGCGAGGGAGCGTGGATCAATTTGCAGGACCGGTTCAAAGTGAACGATGCCTTCTTCTTCGGAGATTCCAGATGCCAGGGAAGTCCCTTCATCAACAAGGGCCGTATTGAAGGAACAAGGAACGGATTCTGAGGCTGCTGCCAGCGTGTTCCAGAGGTTCTGTGGCAATGGCAGGTAGATTTCAGCGAGTTCGGCAACCTGCTTGTTCAGTGTCCCTGAGGTACTGAGTCGGCAATTGACCAGATGCACGAAGGGAGTCAGTTGGAGTTGTTGGCAGAGGTCGATCACCCGGGCGGTTGGGTAATCCTGCGCCAGTTTCTTCAGGGGAATCAGATCAGCGCTGATCTGCATGTGGATGCCTTCTGAAAAATATCTCCAGTTTCAAATTGGCCTAAGAAAATATAATTTGTTGCTAGAGCATATTTTTAGCTTCTGTTCCATTTCTATCCCCCAGAAAACTAACTTCAGGGACAAGAGGCTTTGGGACAGTGGTTGTTGTAGAGGTAGCCGACTTCCGTTGGAGTGAGTGATCTTTTGTAAATCTTGACCTCATCAACATAGCCCTTCCAGGGACTCTGACTAACCCGGTTGATGCCAATTTTGATCTTGCGCCACTCCGTTGTGAAACTCTTCTCGCTATCTAAAGCAGGGCGCAAAGCCAAGGGACTAAAGGAGGTCGCGATGAAGACTTCGTTTGCTCCAGCAGCGCCATCTTTATACATCCTCAGAGTTCCATTATCGTATTTGACAGCAACGACGTGACTCCAGCTATTCAGAGTCAACTGAGCGTTGGTTTGCCACTTGTCCCGGTTATTGGTGATCGCAACAATCCCGCCGCTGCCATTGTCACTGATCTGAAAACGACCTGAACTGCTCCCACCTGTCCCGTCAGAACTGGTCAGTGCAGAAGCATAGGTGGGCATGTCCTCATCAGGGCGTAACCACATTGAAACTGTAAAGTTATCCTGCAACTCCGGAATCCCATAGGCGGACGCTCTACCTGAACCATTATCCGTAAAGTTGTCGTTATAAGCGTAGCCACCCTGAGAATCAAAGTAACTAGCCTGGTCACCAGTGAAGCGGCTTCCCGCATAGACGAATCCAGCATCTCCTGCAGCAGTCAGGTTGTAGGCGGCCCCTGTCGAGGCCTTATTGTTCAAATCCCCATCAAAATCATAATACACAACAAGATCAGCATTATTATCAGCTGGCAGGGTTACCGTAGTTTCTCCGGTGGGAGTCCCACTGACCTGGTTACTCAAAGCGCTGTTAACGCCATTGTCGATGACCCGCAGAGCATATTCATACCTTTTGCCTGAGGTCAAGCCACCGTGAATGTAGCCTGAGGAAACTCCGGCAATACTGTTACTGCCGGCAGATACAGTGAAGGGAGACGCAACGGGATCATTCAGGGCCCAGAAGAGGGTATAGTTGTCTGCCCCTGCAACATTGGACCAGGTCAGTTTGACCTGCTGATACCCACTGGCAGCAGCAAGATTTGAAACTGCTGAAACATCATCATCATTGACAATCGACAGTATCGCCCTCTGGGTGCTGTCCTCAAACCCGTTGGTCACACTAAATATATCAATACAAGCGGTCTCATTGTCTTCAAAAGTAGTATCGCCATAAACAGTCACATTCTGGGTGGCCTGGGACTGTCCGGCATTGATTGTCATACTGGAGGAGGTATAGGCAAAATCATTGCTGCTCCCACTGGTGGCAGTACAGGAACTCCCCGAGCCATAGGCTAAATTAACAGTCACATTGGCGGTGTGAATACGATCAAGGGTAGCAATCAGGGTGCGGGTCTGAGTTCCTGAATTGCCTTCTGTAATGGTTCTGTTGTCAAAACCAAGAAGCACTTGAGGTGCAGGGCTGGCCTGATCAACCACCGTCACAGGAACGGTGAATGAGAGGCCATTCCAGTCTGCATCTGTTGAAGAAGTGGTGACATTGAAGTTGAGCGTTTGATCACCATCACTGAGGTTGTCCTGCACAGCTTGGATATGAACAGGATATGGTGTGTTCCAACTATTCGATCCCACAAATTCTCGGAAGTCAATGGAGCTATTGTCTAAATAAGGAGCTGAAGAATAAGTAGATACCCCACCGTTGCAAGATGCTCTAAGGCAATGAAAGCTTTCAGGCCTATTCTTGTATTGGCCGTCGTTGATTCCACCAAGGGCAACAGTGGCCTCTCCAGTATCTGGTGAAGTGACGGTAAAGGTCACATGGGCAGTGGGTTGTTGATTGAGGGTCAGTGTGAAGTAGTCTGTTCCCATGTAACTATTGTTGCCATCTGCCTTGAAAAGAACTGCCTGACTGCCAGCACTCCCCAATGATAGACCATAAAATAAACCGTGACTATTGAAGCCAGACCGCCCACCGATATAGATTTGTCCACTGGGAGTGACGTGGAACGCACTTAAAGATTCTCCATACCATCTGGTTTTTGAACTTCCATATTGTCTTTTCCACTGTTCCACACCGCTTGAATTATATTTGTAAATCAGGTTCTGACCAAAGTATAGGTGCTTGGGGTATTCATCAGGCCATTTATTTCCATAACTAGATAGTCCTAATGCATAAATATTATCCGATGCATCGACATGCAGGCTGGACAAGCCAGCCTGGTCAGGCCATTTTGTCCAATTGAATGACCCATCGGATGTGTCTAGTGAGAGCAATAACAGACATTTTGTTTCACCCCATCCTTGGCAATCGGAGGTTTGGCCATTGAAGGTTCCATTCCAATGAGTGCCAACAAAAAGTTGTGTTCCATCATTGCTCAACGCCATTCTTAGAGAGCCAAACCAATAATTAGTCAACCCAGAATTTTTATTAGTTCTACTGTCAAGGAGTTTTGTCCATTGCCGAACATGGCTGCTGTTGTACTTTCGAATAAATATATCGTTACGGTTATTAGCATAGCAGCCGGTACAGTTAGAGTTTGTTTCATAAATGGGATTACCACCCGAAGCTGCTGAGTGTGAATGTGACAGCCCATCTATATCACCACCTGTTAGCCCAGCTTGATAATAATTCCCACTGCTATCAAAGGCTATATGGTGGCCCGTCCTACCTTTTTTACCATTGGATCCATAGCTGCTTCCATCTTGAACAATACCAAGTTGGTTCCCGTTGGAATCGACTCTCAGGATGAAGGAATCATACTTTCCGGTTAACCCACCGCCGTCAAAGTTCCCATAGGTGTAACCAGTGATATATATTTCATCAGTTGTGGAAATTGCAGCTGAGTCAAAAATGTCGCTTGCACTTGAACCAAACTGTTTTGACCATTGCTTCGTTCCATGACTGTCATACTTGGTAATAAAGATATCCCAAGAACCAAAATGAGTTTGACCATCATAGGAACCACCATTCACACGCCCAAGCATGTACGGGTTCCCACCGGAGTCGATCAGAACTTTATACACAAAAGCATCTGTACCAGGACTAACTACTGCTCGTGCCCATTGTTCCACACCAGCCGTATTGTACTTGACTAATCTTGCCTGAAGTGGCTGATCCCCTATTGAACTATTGTCCCAAATCATGCCGGCGTAGACATTGCCACTTGAATCGGTGGCTATACTCTTAAATTCGTCGTATATTCCAACCATCGCATAATTAACCCCGGCGCTGACCGAATCCCCAGTGGCGATTGCCCAGTCATAGAAGCCCTGCCCATAACCAGCTTCATTCACTCTTGATGAGCCGTTTGTGTGGGTGACCAGCATGGCAGGGGGCCCCAGGGTAGTAGCAGAGGCTTCAGATGACCATCCACTACTACCTGCTGCATTGTTTGCCTTGATTCGATAGTAGTAAGCTCTGGACGCTAAGAGAGAGGTATGACTGAAGCTGGTTCCTGATGTGATCGTGCTGCTCCCTGAGTAACTGCCACTGCTGGTGCCAAATTCAAGGGTGTAGTTGTCGGCACCGATAACAGCATTCCATGTGAGATTGACTTGCGATGAACTGCGTGTTGTGGCCGTTAAATTATCCGGTGCTGCTGGGGTGAGTCCTGTGCACTGACTGTAGAGCAAGCAAGCATTTTTGACATCATCCCCATCAAAGGCCCGGTTGTATACCTTGACTTCATCAATGTAGCCTTTCCAAGCCGCGCCAAGACCATGCTGATTCCCCAAATACCCACCCCGATTGATGCCAACTTTCATCTTGTACCATCTCGCAGGAAAGGTAGTGTGTGTTCCCACCAATACCCCATTTCGATAGAATTGAGCGGTATTGTTGTCGTAATGAACTGCAGTGATATAGGACCAGTCTGTCAGAGACGTTCCATCAGTGATCATTGCTTGATCTGAAATTCCTGTTGAAGGAGCGTTGTTCCAGCGCATGTAGTTGTTTCCACCACTTTCATCAACATCAATTTGAAGCGAATCTCCCCAAGTGGATACACTGCTTGTTGTATCCTTACTGGAAATAGCAGATGCATATTCAATCATATCTGCATCACGATTTACCCATAAAGCAATGGTATAATTCCCAGAATCTAAGGAAGCGATATTTGTTCTGTTGAAGTTACTGTTCTCCAAATATCCTGTACTGGAATCAAAGTAGGCTGCCTGACCATAGGCGCAACTCTGAGCATATTTGATTGTCCCGCCTGAATTGCTCAAATTATACGGACTTCCTGTGGTTCCAGATCCAGCACTGTCATTGAGATTGTTACTAAAGGCATAGTGAACCAGTAGGTCAGCATCATTATCAGTCAGAGTTCCCGTGGTATTGCAGACTGGGGGACCTGAAAATCCTGATGGTCTGGCACTGACTTCATTTGATAAGCCTGAAGATGCAGCAGAGTTTGTGGAAAGAATTGCATAATAGTAAGTATATCTGCTGTCCAGGCCAGCATGAACATAAGAGGTGGTTCCAGAGGCAAGAGTAAAGAAACCTCGAGAAGCCGAGTTAGAGGATGAGATGGTAACGGGAGAAGATCTAGACCAGTAGAGAGTATAATTATCCACACCAGCGGGGGCTGACCAGGTCAACGTATTTTGTTGACTCCCTGCCGATGCGGCAAGATCAGTAATCAAACTAGGAGCAACTCTTCCACTGTCTAGGATCGCGACTGGCGTTGTTTGGCTGAGCCCATTGTAGGAAATATCGGTGGAGGTCGCATTGGCTGAAATGTTGACGTTCTGATTACCGTCGGCAGTGCCGTCTTCAACGGGTGTTAGCACAATTGTCCGGGCAGAGCTGTAATTGACAGAGGAGAAAACTACCGAGGATGGGGAAACGGTGA
>AGAU01000424.1 GCA_000224765.2 SAR324 cluster bacterium JCVI-SC AAA005
TCGTACGTCCTGCGTGCTTTGGATTTGAAGCTGAAGCTTGCCGGCCAAGAGAAGGGAGGGTTGAACTACGAGGAGATGCTGAGTTCTTTAGAACTAGCTAGTTGATTGATTTCAACAAGCTGGGAGCAAATTCTTAAAGACCTTCTATGATAAGACTAGTTGAAGTCGCATTATCGATTCGTATTTTCTTCAGTTCCTGATATTCATCGCAATTATACCAGTTCATTGCTGATTCCTTGTTGGGAAATTTCACCAATACCATCCTGGCGGGTTCCCACAATTCATTCTCAAGCACGTTGATCTCTCCACCTCTGGAGAGATACTCACCACCATAACTTTCTATCAGTGGTTTGACCTTCTCCTTGTATTTCCCATACGCCTCTACATCTTCGATTTTCACGTCCACTACTAGATAAACAGGCTTCATTACTAATGTATTCAACCAATTAGAATGT
>AGAU01000423.1 GCA_000224765.2 SAR324 cluster bacterium JCVI-SC AAA005
CTTTCAAGGCATTGTTGATATGGACTTTCCGAAAGTGCTCTGGGGCAAAATTTGGGATGCCAATAAATCGCAGATCTTCTTTTTCGGTAAAGCTATCTCCGATGCGGATTGTACCATGATTGTGAATACCGATAATGTCACCTGGAAACGCTTCTTTAACATTTTCTCGATCCTGGGCTAGAAACATGATGGCATTATGTAATTGTATTTCTCTTCCCAGTCTTTGGTGTCTGACACGCATTCCTCGTCGGAAACGCCCCGAACAGATCCTCAAAAAGGCGATTCGATCCCGATGAGCGGGATCCATGTTTGCTTGAATCTTAAAGACGACGCCACTGAAGGCTTCCTCGTAGGGAGAGACCTCACGAGTTTGCGTAAATCGTTGCCTAGGTGCAGGAGCGACTTCTACCAAGGCATCAAGCATTTCAGAGACACCAAAACTATTGATTGCACTTCCAAAAAAAACTGGTGTTTGTAGGCCCATCAGATAGCGTTCACTGTTGAATGGAGTAGATGCACCTTCTAGCAGTTCGATATCATCTCTAAGCTCATCTGCTTGGTCGCCTAGTATTTCATCCAATTTTGGATCAGCAAGGTCAGTTATGTGCACGATATCCTCAACTATCTGAGTTCTAGATGCAGCAAATAAGGAAAGCTCTTTCCGATATAGGTTGTAAGTTCCTCTGAAGGATTTTCCCATCCCGATAGGCCAACTCATTGGTGCACACTCAACCTGGAGTCTTTCTTCAACATCCTGCAGCACATCTAATGGTGGTAGCCCTTCTCGATCCAGTTTGTTTACAAAAGTTATGATGGGAGTATTACGCAGTCTGCAAACGTCCATTAATTTTCTGGTTTGTTCCTCAACTCCTTTTGCGCTGTCAATGACGACTAGGGCACTGTCAACGGCAGTAAGAACCCGATAGGTGTCTTCAGAAAAATCTTCGTGTCCAGGAGTGTCTAAAAGGTTCACCTCGCAGTTTTGGTAAGTGAATTTCATCACAGAAGAAGTAACCGATATACCCCGCTGTTTCTCAATTTCCATCCAGTCACTGGTTGCATGGCGGCTGGCTTTCCGAGCCTTGACAGAGCCTGCAAGTTGTATTGCTCCACCATACAGCAAAATTTTTTCCGTAAGAGTAGTTTTCCCGGCATCAGGGTGACTGATGATCCCGAATGTTCGACGTCTTTCAACTTCCTGTTGGAATTGAGCAGTGCTCATAAATCAGATTGCTTGCTGTGATGCCAATTGTCGGTACTCAGCCAGTCTTAGCTCTACACGTCCAACTGATACTACATAGTCTCTGTTCGTATTTTCGTTCTTTAACGCCTTAAGATATGCTCTTCTTGCTTGTTGGTAATCTTCTCTATTGACTGCGCCTGCCTCATAACTCAAACCAAGATTGTACCAGTCTTCAGCGCTCCTGTCATTTTTTGAAAGTGCCTCAAGGCGCTTACGTGCTTCGTCCCAAAGGCCATCTCTAAGTAGTTCCTCTGCACGTTTTTCTTTACCACCTTCAGCAATCAAAGCTGTAATCCGTTGAGTGGTTGGTGAGATGCTCTGAAGGAAAGATTTGATAGCTTTTGATCCTAATTTTTTGAGGATCTGCTTTCTCTCTTCATCTGGTAGGTTATTGAGATCTAGATTTGGAAGTCTGTTATCAACGTGAAAAACTTCTTTGGGTTTAGTTTGCTCGACTACAGCTAACTTCCTAATTGGAATCGGAATCAGAGGAATTTTAGACCGATTCACCAAATTTACTATCTCTGGTATTGGTTTAGCCTCATAGCAGTGTTGATGACTTTCAGGATCAATAAACTGTTTGCTAAAATTTCCCACAGAAGTTTGAACGGCTAATATCCTCTGTTCTTGATCTCCACCAGTTATGGTCAAGCTAAAGCTCGTTTCAGTATATAGTGAAATAGTTCGGTAGCGGTAGGTGCTGATGACTTGATTAATAGTTGGTAGATCTGCATCGACAACCCTCCCAGTCAATAGCGTTGCTGGTCCAAGGTCAATTAGAGACGACCCCAGCCCTCCGGTTCGGCATATATAAGCTCTGCTATCCAATGCGAGTGCATTTTCGCCAATTGCGGTACTCACACCAGCAGATAATCCACCCCCAATTCCACCCTTACATGTGGCCAATTCAGTGAATTGTCCTATTTTTCTTTCTAAACCGCTAACAATTTCACCCTGTATCATCCCAATTCGTTGCCCAGGTACCAATTTTTCTGCGGGTAATGTGTCTACAATCTGAGCATTGAATCGTCCTTGGTGGTTCAACTCATTGACAAGTCCCTGCAGTAAGATCTCCTTCAGATTCAGTTGGTCCCTTTCAGATTTAAACATATCCGGATGAATGTAGATTTCCGTCACTTCCCTTGGAACATCATATTGAGCAGGCCTTTGTACAATCAACTCGATGGCTGAGTTGGAACTACAGCTGATTTGTAAGAACAGGCTCGGGATTGCCAATAGGAATGTAAATCTCATTTTGCTCAAGGGTATTGTTAAACAGAAAAATCTATTTTCTTAGTGAGGATAGGAGACTCTTTTCTAGAAGACAATTGGCGGTTGCCTGAAAACTGAGGATCATATCGATGTAGGATTATGATGAGTATAATATGATCAAAATTAATTGGGACGTGAGTAACAATCTGGATTTTTTTTGATCTTCGGGAGGAATGACTAACTGGTAGCTCCTGGTTCAAATATAGCTACCAAGAGGGATTGGTAAAGTTTATTTAGATGCTTCAATTTTATTGATGGCTTTGAGTGCCCTATCCATGATTTCTTCATTACCTAATAGGTCGGCAGCCTTGTGTAATGAACGTGCATCAGTAATTTTTACCCCAGGTGCGTAGATATCAAGCATTTTCAAAACTCTGTTTTGCACTATCTCAAATTTCTCAGACTTCAAATCATCTTTATTTTTAAGACGCCAAATTTTGAAGAGACCTTCACAATAAATATCGATCGGAGCTTTGTTTGAGATTGCTTTTTCAAACATCTCTTCAGCTTGCTCAAGGTATCCATCTTTCCTCGCAAGTTCAATCTCCTGAAAGTGAACTTGCCAGTCAGGCTTTTCCACAACTGATTTATGCAATTTATTATATTTATGTTCAACTTTAGCAGTTGATTTGGTTTCAATTTCTGCTGAGGTTGTCCCCTCTGTGGGAACAGAATGATTTTTGTTTACTCCTGTTTGTTCCTCTGAATGTGTTTCAGAGTTCAGTGATGTTTGAGGCACTTTGATGTTTGAAGATGAGACCTGACTTCTATTTAGACCTTGATCATCCCGTTCAAGCTTAATCGCCTTTTGCTCAGCACCGGACTGTGATACAGCACTTGTTGTGGTTGGTGATGTTGATGCATCATTCTCTTTGGGACCTCCGAAGAGAAGCTTCCAGAAATATGACCACATAATACCATCCTTGGCTACGGTTCAATACAACTTAGTGTCACCATTAGTGGGCAACATTTTTTATTAGATTAAAACTTTGCAATCATCAAACCTATTTAACATTTAAAATTCTAAATGAATTTTAAAATTGAATTGGAATTTTTTGGTTTATAAGTAAGAAAATCGATCCCTTTTAGAATTGGATTCAAAAGTGAAACAGAAACGACCAACGTGATCATCGGTTTAAAATTTTCTTCAATAATATTTTGACAGGTATTCAAACTCAGGCTCATGG
>AGAU01000422.1 GCA_000224765.2 SAR324 cluster bacterium JCVI-SC AAA005
AGATTTTGGAATCGATTTCCTTGCTGAAACCTATGATAAGCAAACTTGGTCTATCCAATCCAAGTTCAGATCAGACAGTGATGCTGCCCTTTCCTACAAGGAACTAAATACCCCAAAGGATTGGTGAGATTTAAGCAGTTTTGCTTGCTAGGACTGACACAGCTTTGGTTGAGGTTGATCGTAGATGTTTTGGTATTGGTAGGGAATAAGGCTGAAAGCAAGCTTATGATTTGACGGTTGGTAATTATCTAGGATAAATTTTGATCTATACCTTCTGATAGATAAAATTTTAAAGTTCACAATTCTGAACTAATTTTACAGATGAGCAATGCTCTATGAAATCATTAAGAATCACACTCTATTTAATAATCTTAATATTTTTTATTTCGTCAACGTCACACTCCCAAGAACCCTTTTTAATTAAATCAGAGTCACTTGAAATAATACCTAACAAACATCTCTGGTTTTTGGAAGGTTTTGATGAAAATGTTTCTTTTGAGACACTTGAAAGTGTGAATTGGTCAGAAAAGCGATCTAACCCTCAATCTATGGTTGATGGATACTGGGTACGCTTTTCGGTTAAAAATAATCTACAAATGGATACTATTGGTCTTTCACACAACTTTAACAGAGAAAAGAAAATTTTTGTCAAAAATTCACTGGGAACTACAGAATATGATTATTGGAAATTAGGATTACAC
>AGAU01000421.1 GCA_000224765.2 SAR324 cluster bacterium JCVI-SC AAA005
TGGTTAAATAGCCCTCTTTCTGTAGACGCAGACGACAATGCAGACATAGACGACAATGAGAACAACGGATCCTAAATCCGTAGCATAATAAATAAATTTCCGATAAATACTGGGATACTAGCCAATAAATACGATCATTTTCCAAAATCGTAGCAAAAAATATCGTAATTACTTTTTGATATAGCCCTGAAAAATGACAAAGGCCATTATTAATGTGCTTGTACTTCAACTTGAAAACCAGTAGCGCCAAAGCACGCAGGCGGAATTTGTTGATAAGACCAAGTATCCTGCAGTTGCTCTAAAGTCATCCAAGTGGGTAAAGGTTTTTGATGAGAGAGGGGGTACAAAATGACACTCCACCCCCATACGTTATTGAATACAGGCTCTCCCCAATTTTCGATAAATTAGTTCGACAAAATAAATCGTAGGCTGTTGATTCTTAGACTTTGTTTCCATTATCTCTCTCTGGGAAATAGATTTTGGGAGACTATCTACTGACTCTCGGTCTAAAATACTTTTCTTAGAACTTTCAGAGACAGTAGGCAGAGTTACTGTAAGATATGGAAAGTAAATCCAGAAAATCCAGCAACAGGAGAGAGAATGACTAGAGCAGAAGCATTTTACGAAGCATGGAGACTTGGGGGG
>AGAU01000420.1 GCA_000224765.2 SAR324 cluster bacterium JCVI-SC AAA005
GTTGCCTACTATCCATTTGATAATGACACCCTCGATTATTCAGGTAATGGACTGTATGGCAGCCCCATTGGAACTCTAATCCATTCTACAGATCGATTTAATCAGCCAGGCTCTATTTCAACTAGTGATCAGCACTATGTAATAGTTAATGATAGTCCTAACTTAAGATTTTCAACTAATTTTAGCATTGTTTCTTGGGTATATTCTACAAATCCTACAGCATCAACATCTTACAACCTCCAAGGTATCATTTCAAAATTTCAATCTTCTGACTCAAATGCCTTTTCACTTAGATTAAGATTTGGAAAGTTAAATCTTGCTGGAGGTGCATCAAAAGGTTGTAGTTATGCAATCCAATCAGAAAAATGGACACTAATTGTAGTCGTTATCCAGAACAACACTGCAAGATTATTCAGTGATGGAAAAGAAGTTTGTAACTTGTCAGGAATGAATATTTCTGGTAGCAATACGAATCCGATTACCTTAGGTAATGATTACACAATTGACGGCCCCTTGCAAAATCGCGGGTTTCAAGGGAAATTGGATGATATCAGACTCTACAATAGATTATTAAATCAACAAGAAATCTATGCTCTCTATGCAGTAAAAGATCCCAATCCACCAAGATTAACTACTAGCATACCAGCCAACAATGCAACAGGATTTGGAGTTGCTGATAGTCTCAAGATTACCTTTGATAAAACTTTAGATCACAGCACGATTCAAACTTCTTATGTAGAATTACGTAGCTCTGACAACACTTCATTAGCTGGAAATCTCTTTTTAGACCACAATGATAACCAATCATTGATCTTTGATCCCATAGATAATCTGAGTAGTCTTGCTAACTACACTCTATATCTTCGTTCAGGTATTAGAGACTTTAGGGGTAACTCGGTCTCTCCTACCCAAATCAGTTTCCAAACTCAGATGTTAGGCAGTGGTTCTCCAGAACAACCATTCTTAATCAGTAATGAGGTTGGGCTGCGCAAAATCTCTGACAATCTTACAGCCCATTATCTGCTTACCAATGATATTTATCTAACTCAAAATTGGAATCCTATTGGATGGAATAGTAACATAGACCTTATACAACCTTTTGAGGGAAAAATAAATGGTGATAATTTTACTATATTTAATTTAAAAATTGACAATTCCACTTCAAGTTTTACTGGTTTATTTAGTCTCATTTGGGGAGAGATTTCTAATCTCAAATTTAAAAATTCTTATGTTAAAGGACTCGCTAAGGTAGGCTTAATAGCAGGCAAGCAAAATGAAAACTCATTAATTTCGACAATTATTGTCGATAATCTGACAGTTTATGGAACAGATATCCAAACAGGGGGGTTGATTGGACAATCAAAAGGGAGTTTAAGTAAAATTTCAATAGAAGGTGTTAATCTAACTGGAAACAATATTGTGGGTGGTTTAGTTGGAAGATTAGAGTCAGGTACAATTCACTACTCATCTGTCGAAGGTAAAATTAATGGTTCAGATTTCGTTGGTGGTTTGATTGGTAAAATGCTGAGCAGTACAATTCAAAATAGT
>AGAU01000419.1 GCA_000224765.2 SAR324 cluster bacterium JCVI-SC AAA005
AGCATACGTTCACGTAGTGCATTCAGGATATCGGCATAGGCGGGGTCATTGATGACATTCCTCTCTTCAAGGGGATCCTTCACTAAGTCATATAGTTCATCTTGCTCATAAAGACGCTGTATAAACTTATGCGTTTTAGTGCGACACATCGCAGCCTTGGTGTGATGGACCCCCTCGTCAGAGATCTGCAAGCGAATCCGCGGCGAGTAGAGACCTGGCCCTTCCTTGCTAGCAACTGAGCTGGAACTCTGTAACTCCATGGCTTGTGTTTCTCCTATCCTACGGCCACCCTCACAAAAAACAGCATCACGATGTTCAAAAGTTTCCCCAGCGATTAGCGGTATAAGGTTTCTTCCAAAATGATCATAACCCGGGTTAATCCCAGCTAACTTGTAAACAGTAGCAGAGAAGTCTACTAGTTCCACAAGAGCATCACGTATACCGGGCCTCACAGGAATGTTTGCCGGCGGCTTTATCATAAAAGGTACTCGACTCAGGCAATCTTCGAAGGTGTTCTGTGTCTTTTCAACGAGATCATAATCACCGGTGAAATCACCATGATCTGAGAATAGAAATACAGCACTTTCTTCATACATGCCGACTTCCCGCAGTACCTCAATGAGCATTCCGAACTGATGATCCAGTCGTGAGCACATTCCGTAGTAGGTCGCCCTCAATTCTTTCCAACGATCTTCTGACCAACCCTCCAAATTCTGGTTATCCCAAATCCCTTTCAAAATAGATGGTTTACCTTCCCAATTCTCAGGATGCTGAGCACGTTTAGGTAATTTTTCTCGTTCTATGACGCTGTACCACGGCTCCTCAACACAGTAGGGAGGATGGGGGTAGCTAAGAGGTAGATACAGGCAAATTGGCTCATTTTGGTCATAGCTCCGAAGTTTATCAATGGCACCGAGAACTATAGCCCAGTCCCCGTCGCAGTATATGTTTTCATTGCCTTTTTCAAGTTTACCCTTCAGAAAACTGAAAAAATTGTCACCATCAGGATCGCCTCGCCAGGACAGATCTCCGCCATGTGTACCTTCTCGCGGAGTCAACCCCCATCGGGCATAATCTTGGTCACAGGGATGAAAACGTTCGTTACAATACTGATGAATCGGATCCTGGCCAGGTGTGAGATCGTTCTTACCGCCCCACCAGACGAAGTAGCCGTTATCCTTGAGGATCTTTAAAAGGTTTGGCTCATCGTGTTCTGGGTGGAGCATGTGATGCATAGTGCGATGTCCCCGTACGTGCGGATACCATCCAGTCATGAAACTACATCGGCTCGGTGTGCAAACCGTGTTCTGGCAGAAAGTCTGCGAAAAAGAAACTCCTTCTTCCTGAACAAAGCTGTCTAGGTTTGGCGTCACTGCTGCCGGGTTACCGTGACATCCCATGACGTCACTTCGCCATTGGTCTGGGTTAAATATAATTAGATGTGGTTTCTTTGTCATCGTATTGAATTGTTGACCTAACTTCTTTAAATGGTTCAGGTTGAATGTAAGTTTATCACCGTGAATTATTTATCCATTTACTAATTACTGTGAACAAAAAGTAAGGATATTTCTTGAGGAACTACCTATTTTGGCTCTGGAGCCTTCAGAAAAACATAGTCGTAGCCGTGTCAGCAGTAAAGAGCTTGTCCACCACACAGACCCTCGCAAATGAAGGTCTAACGCCACCCCTTCGATCGGGCCGACGAATATAACGCCAGCGGGTGCAGATGTAAACAATCAGCTTCTACAGCCCATCTGGAGCCATCACAAGTAAAGTCTTTCCTTTTCCCTTTCGTACCGCGCCTGCCGCTTATACTTCTGCTCCATTCCTTCTTTCGAAGGCATTATCGGATCGGGAACATCCAAGAGCCAGCGGAGCTCCGCAAAAGCCAGAATGTCCACTGGATGATTCTTGGTACTCAGGAATCGCCGCCAGCGAT
>AGAU01000418.1 GCA_000224765.2 SAR324 cluster bacterium JCVI-SC AAA005
ACCTGCACACTGGTGAGCACCTACCTGCACACTGGCGTGCACCCGGTCCATCTATTATTCTATATCTTGTTATTAATATTATGTTACCTATTGAGGAGAAGAAATTAGCCTGTAAGCATTCTAAACTTGCTGCAAGTACGTCAAAGCAAACAGCTAAGTTCTTCCTGCATCCTAAAATAGAGATGTTATGGGTAGAAAAGGCTGCTCAGCTTGGGATACAGGCCCTAATGGTGGGTATCCTCCTGCACTTCAGAGCTGTCTGGTGCGGCAAAGACTCTGTTACACTACCAAAGGAATTACT
>AGAU01000417.1 GCA_000224765.2 SAR324 cluster bacterium JCVI-SC AAA005
TGAAACTGAGGAGATAGAGCTTCGACAACCTAACCCACTAAGCATTTCTCCTACGTCTAAAGAAGGTCCATCCGATGAACCTGTCAAACCGACGTTGTACTTAACACGAGCTGGGCTAGAGCAGTATTTGGATAAAAACAGTTCCTCTAATCCTCCAATTAAATAGGGGTTTTTCCAAATTGTGGGACCCAGGCATATGCTTCGGTTAATCATAGTATTTTTGTTATCGTACAACCACCTTTTCACTACCAGTTAAAATACAGAGACCTAATCTTCATCTAGGTAAAACGTTCTCAAATACTACCTTCGTCCCCTAATTCCTTCCCAACGACTAGACAAATTGTAAAGTGTCCATTAACTTTAGTGGATACCAGTCTCTTGCAGCCCTCAATAGAGTGAAACTGACCCTTGCATGGTTGTTCTAAGTAGCTTCCTTGAAGCGGTATTTCCCTTGAAAGTAGTCAGCAAACTATTGTCACTTCCAAAAGACTAAAAAAACTCCTGTGCGAAAGAAATTGGAATCGTCCAAATATCTTGAACTTCCCCATTCCAGAGCATACCAGCGCCATCGTTTTGAAGAAATCCAGCATGGACGCACTTTTGTAGACCGGCACTATTATCGGGTATTGATGGAAGCGATTGTCAATGATCTTCATGACCCAGAACAGAAGCGGCGGGAACTATTGCAAGAAGCTCTGTCCTCTGTAGATATTTCTGATCTTCCCAAACCCACCTAAGTGTTGTCAATGAACTAAATACCCGATTTAACTCTCCCAAAGTCTAAAGACGCTCCCACCCTAATTGGCTTGTCCATCGAAAAGAGCCAACTCTCACAAACCCACCTGAGCAGGTTTTTATGTCAAATAGCACTTTACCAGAGATGATTGACCCCAATAACTTCATGTCCTTGGGTAAAGCGGAAAGAGAGACAGGTCTTCCTGATATTTCAATCCTCTTTTATTCCCCAGAGATACTGCTGGATTGTACACCAATGGAACCAAGTTACGTTTGGATGGGGACAGGGATTACAGACAGGGATCTCCGTAGAATGCCGAATTTTGGACTGCTTCTTCAAGAATCCAGAGAAGAGCTCTCCAGAAGACTTTGTAATTACCTCATCAGCAAACATAGCTTTGATCTGCTGCATAACTTGAAGGTAAAGACTGAGAAAGGATTTCTTAGATTGAGCAAACCAGTAAGAGACCAAAAAGGTAATATGCCCGGGCCTTCCCTAAAAATTGAGGATATACCCAGGCCTGTTTTATTGGTCTCAGCTGATCTTGAACTCTACAGGCAGAAAGCTGCTCAAAGGGGGATGAAGACTGAAAGGAAAGAGGCGGTAATGGAAGGAGAGCCCTGTTTGGTTTGGGATAATCATCCGGAGGAACTGAGGAAGCTCGCACATTTACTAGAGCAACATGGTTACATCGAAAGTGCAGATATCTGGTGCCAACATTTCAATTGGGCCACTCCCCCGGTTCTCCAATGACTCGACGCTATGCTCGATTCTT
>AGAU01000416.1 GCA_000224765.2 SAR324 cluster bacterium JCVI-SC AAA005
TCGGATCGGGAGGCTGCACTCCAAAAGCTTACCGGCGGGCTGGGTATGACTATGCACAAAATGTATTTCAGCGTCAGCACGGCTGAGATAGTAACTATTGCAGAGGGAACTGCTGAAGCAATGGCCGCTGCTGAAATGGTAATCGGCTCTTCAGGAACAACTACAGGTATTGAAGTCATTGAGTTAATTGATTCGAAGTCAATGACTGCCGCCATGGAAACGGCAAATAAGGTGGTTTCTGCTTACCAAGCGC
>AGAU01000415.1 GCA_000224765.2 SAR324 cluster bacterium JCVI-SC AAA005
TTCAAATGATGATGTTGTACAAAGGCTAACGCGTATCCTAAGTGAAATGGAATTGATGACTTAAATAAGGCTGACAAAAATTTACAAATTAAATAGTCAAAAGCATAAAAAAGGTAAGCTAAATGGAAAATAAATCACAAAGTCAATTATTTGCACCACTACTCGAAAACAAAAATGCTGGCATCATAATATGGGACCAAAATAAATGTCTAATCGAAATGAACAAAATTGCAAAAGACTTCACAAGAACGTTAGGTTATGATGTTGGGTTCTGCTGGTACGACATTTTTGAGCAAAGGGTATCAAAGAAGAATTTAGCCGAGCTCACGGATGAAAATTCATCGGAGGAATTACGGATACTATGGAAAAAAGGATTTGAAATTCAAAGGGAAAATAAATTAGCTCTAAAGGATTGGGCCAAAAAATATGGAGATAAGCGCTTAGCAGAATGTGGGTTACCTATAGAGTTAGAAAATGAAGAAACAGGGCAGTGGGCTAATGTGACAGACTTTGCATTTAACGATGGGAGTTTCATCACAATTTTTATAAATATAACAAAGAATAAGTCAAAAGGATTTGAAATTCGTGAATTTTACAAAGCCGTAGATGAAATTCCGTATGTGATTGACCTATGGGACAAAGACGATAATTTGATTTTCGCGAATAAATATTCCAGAGAATTGTGGCAGAAACTTGGTGTAGTTCTCGAAACAGGACAAAGTTTCGATAGATTTATTGAGCAGACAAAATTTTTGCGTAACACCAATAGTCAAAATATTAATGAACCCCAAAAACAGAAAATTAGTAGAAGCTTAATTAAAAATCAAAAGATCCATGAAGTATATATACCAAAACCTGTTGATAAGTGGCACCTTATTATAGATAAAAGGCTAAAAAGTGGTGGAGTTTTGAGCATACATACTGACATCACAGAGCTAAAACATGCGCAAAAAGTTCAAGAGAATCTTTTCGAGGCTATTAACGAACTCTCGATGGGATTCAACCTATGGAATGAAAAAAATGAGCTTATTTTTGCAAACGAATTTTCTAAAGAAATTCATGCAAAAAAAGGTCTAATATTACAAGAAGGTATGCACATCAAGCAGCTTATACGTAAACTATTTAGAGACTTTACTAAAAAACCTCCTAGATACCTTACTGAGGGAATAGAATTTCCCAATGTTTCAAATATGGAAGAAGATTTAGCGGTTGAAAAAATATTTGAATTTAGAAAATCAAACTTGGATAAGATCGAATATGAGCGTTATGATCTAAACCAGACTTTGTTGAGTACAGAAAAGAGATTAATGAGTGGTGGCATGCTTACTACCCACACTGATGTTAGTGATATTAAGCAAGTTCAGGAAAATCAACAAGCTCTTTGTGAAGCAATTGATCAACTTCCTATCATGATTGATTTATGGGATGAAAATGACTCATTACTTTATATGAACAAAGCATCGAGAGCAGTAAACCAAGAGCGAGGTATTGAAGTTAAAATTGGTATGACTTGGGAAGATTTTGTCAATGATTTCTTTGTAAAATTTGACGAAAACAAAGAAATTTTTAAAGAAGAAAATTTGAAATTTTTCAAAAGTAAGAATAAAAAAGAACGTGTTAAAGAGGCTATTGAAAGCCGAAAAAGAATTACTAGCGAAAGAAAGGGTGAAAGAAATATTGGTGAAAAAATTTATGAACTGAGAGAACTAAGACTGCAAAGTAAAGGCCTACTTAGTACCAGAGTTGATATTACAAACTTAAAAGCACAACAAAAGTATGGTGAGACACTGAAGGCCGCACTTGAACAAGTTACAAATCCTATTGCAATTTGGGACGAAAATGAAAGTCTTTATTATGCAAATCCCAGCTGGGTTACAATCAATAGTATTGGTGGATTCCAACCAGAATTAGGCATTAATTTCCATGAAATGGCCAATCAGCAATTAGCGCTTGGTATACATGAAGCGACGTGGGATAGTTTATTTGACCAAAAGCTTCAAAGTGTAGAAGAAATGGCTAAATACTGGGAATCACTACCTAAAAGCCAGAGGAGACTTATCAGAAATAATAAAAGATTTATTTCTAACAGTGTAAAAATTGGTAGTAATTCTCGCATTGCATTAATGACAGATGTAACGGAGCTTGATCAGAAAGAAGCAGAATTAGAAGTCACAA
>AGAU01000414.1 GCA_000224765.2 SAR324 cluster bacterium JCVI-SC AAA005
CCCGAGTTGCTGAGTCCACTGCTTGATCCCATCACTGTCGTACTTGACCACGAAAAGATCGTCTCCTCCGGCATTGGTGTTGCCATCAAGACCACCCCAAGTGGATCCGGTTACATAGACATTGCCACTGAGGTCGGTGCTTATACCGTAAGCATGATCAGGGGAAGAAGTCCCGAGTTGCTGAGTCCACTGCTTGATCCCATCACTGTCGTACTTAACTACGAAGAGATCATCTGATCCAACATTGGTGTTGCCATCAAGACCACCCCAAGTGTAGCCAGTCACATAGACATTGCCTCTGTGGTCGGTGATGATGCCCTGAGCATAATCATCGAAAGAAGTCCCGAGTTGCTGAGTCCACTGCTTGATCCCATCACTGTCGTACTTGACCA
>AGAU01000413.1 GCA_000224765.2 SAR324 cluster bacterium JCVI-SC AAA005
CTCTCACCTTCTCTTCCAAATCTTGACGAAACATGCCCCAGGTGATGTTCACCAAATTGGTTTGCAGCAGCTCCTGCAGTAGTCGTTTGGTTTCCAGTTCCGTCTTGGTTGCCATGGCTGACGTCAGTCTGGTTTTCTCGTGGGTAAGCTCATTGCCCACTCGCTTCTTGACTACGAATTCCAACACATCAGGCAAGTTGTAGAGAGTGCAATGCACCTCCTGCGAATGGATGGAGCAGCCTTCAGAATGCCAAGATCTGATGGTTCTGGTGGTAACATTGAAGGCTTTAGCAAGGTCTTGTTGATTAAGCAGCATCAGAAGGAGGCCTTGAGGATTTTGAAAGTCCGTTGATGTTCGAGGTCAGAAATACCCGCACAGAAGTCCTGAAAAAAAACCTATGTTTTTTGTTCGCCTTAAATTGGACAAAAACTTTGTATTGATATAAAGAATACTTCTTCCAATTAGTTGGAAGTTGTTTGGAAACCGTAATTTGAAAACAATTTACAGGAGTTACCTCATGAGTATTGTTTTAACGCACATGCTTGGTGAAACAGATGATGGAGTGCTGGACCCCAAAGAACATCGTAAACTACAAAAAGAGTGTCCCGGAATGAAGCTTCCTGGAGTCGTGAGTTGCAATGTTTATCGAGATACTGCCAAACGTTTGATATTTGGAGATGTTGAACTTGAGAATTATGCTGCATTGGACAGTTGGGAAAATTGGGTCTGGAGTCCAGAAGGTAGAGAATGGTCAGCTAAATTCCGTAAAACAGGTAAATTTCTTGAGCGAATCATGCTTGAAAAAATAGATTAATTTTTTGGAATTAGTTGAATAAATTTTCACGTCCAACTAAACCACCAATCCTCACAAGAGCTGTGATTTGATGGATGGTTTTCCATCGGTTGCGGTTCTTCACTTCCAGGTATTTCAAAAGGTTCTGACTCTCCTCAGCTATTGCTTTTGGATCTGAAGCCGCGCCTTATTACAAACCCAAAAACAATAGCTCACGATTCCGCAACAACGCCAGCAAGCGCATCAAAACCATGTGGAGTCCAGAAGACGGTTGGTGCCGTTGGGATTCCAACAAGCAGGACTACGTTCCAGACCCAAGCCTGAACGTCAAAAAAATTGAAGGCGCAAGTCCACTTCTCAAGAGACGGCCACCTTGGCAGCAGGCGATTACAGTAGTGCCTGTGGTCGCTACCTGCTGGAGCGCAAGAACGGTATCGATGAGTTGATCAGCTGCATGACCAGTGGACGTGAGCGCTTTGAGCGGGAACTGGAGAGGATGCAAGCTTTTGAGTCAGCAATTGTGTCGGTAGAAAGTGCTTATGAGGATCTGGCGACTGGCCAATACCGCAGCAGGATGAACAGGGACTCTGCCCTAGCGACCCTAGTGGCCTGGCAGCAGCGCTACCAGATCCCCTTCCAGTTCTGCGGAAGTCGCACAGAAGCCGAACGCTTTGCGCAGAGTTACTTTCACCAGCAGTTCAAAGCCCATCTGGCAAAGCTGCTGGAGGTTCAACGCACACTGGCTGCCGATGGCCAGGAACTCAGTTTGTAGAGGATCAATGGCGAAACTATCAAAGTGGGACTACCGCCGGCAACGGGACCGGCTGATTCATGAGCTCCGCCAGCAGGGGTTGTCCCTGCGAGCTATCGCAAGGGCTCTGCATTGCTCGAAAACCACGGTGGCTGCTGTGCTGAATCAGGAGCGGATCTACTCCGGAATTGCGCCCTGGCTAGTTTTGGAGGAAAGCACCAACCCAGAAGTGGTAGCACAGCGGATATCGATGCTGTTTGGGGAGAAGTTTCTGGAGCAACTTACGCAAGCCTGTTTGGGGAAGTGTCGGGAGCTTCCGGCAATGCAGACTTCAGTGTACCAAGTGGTGGAGCAACTGCGGCAACGCTTTACGCCGCAGGAATTGGGCTCGATTGCAATGATGCTCAGTGCTGAAATGGGCTACCAGCAGTATCAACGGCAGCGCTGGTAGGGTGGTTTATGGCTAGCTATCGCTATCTGGTGCTGGCGCTGATCTTCTTTGGACTGAGTGTCGGTTGCTGGTTAGGGTATGAACTGGCAGGAGCAACAGTGGATGAAAATGGGTGGTTGGTCGAGGAGTTTGTTCTGATCCCCCTGGCTTGGCTCTTCCTGCTATTGGGTCTAGTTGCCGGTGGCTACCATCTCTGGGCTAAGAGGCGCAAGTAAGGATATGGTGCCTACGGTAGGAATCGAATTGCCAGTATTCAAACGGGCTGAAAATCAAAACAGGCAGACTAGCCAACAAATGCGCCAACAATTTTAGTGTTTAGTTTGGAAGCAGGGAAGGAGGAATCCAAACCTCTGGATCAGTTAGAACAGGATTTAAGGATTTGTTGCTAGCATCCTTGCTGTCTGTCAGCCCAGGCAAAAAATCAGGTATTCAATTTCTAGTAGTCAATTCTTATGAGCATCTCCCTATTGCTTTCACTTTGCACGTTTGCGTCAAATTTTTTCCCAAACTCTTGAGCTGAGGTATTGGTTTTAAAATATGCTTCCCAAGCATCTCGCCCCGCCCATGACTCGAAAACAGCTTCTGCAATGTAAAGGTTATGATCTGTATCATGCTGGTATAATTTCATATCGACTGCACCAGCATTCTTCAAATGTTGATCGTGAAATTCTCTGTGATACTAAATAAATTTGTCAACATCTATCGGTCGCCAGTGAACTCTCATAACTACAGCCATATTTGGACCTGTTGAAGTGAAGAAAATGAAAAGCGGAAGCAACCTATTAGCTGGAGGCAAAAATGGAATTTCTCCTTGTTGCCTCCATGTCCCAATGATGTGAGCTTGTAGCTAATCTACATTTTAATATTGAAACCAGCACGAATAAGCGTTCCCAAATTACTTGCCTGCTTTAAGAGTTCCTGAAATTCAGACTTCATTGATATC